>DAVZKM010000280.1:0-1021 GCA_052272245.1 Eubacterium sp. | reverse complement strand
TTTCGCTCATTTTTATCACCTTTCTTAAAATTATTTTTATTAAAATCCGAGAGAATGAAGAATGTCATCAATTTCTCGGTCAATATCATTACCGTCATTATTGTAAATCACTAAGTCGCAATGCGCTTTGAAATAATCCTCGCTAAATTGAGAGGAAAGCCTGGCTTTTGCCGTCGCCTCAATGATATTATCACGTTTAATTATACGTTCAAGCCTTGTCTTTTCATCTGCTAAAACGGCAATTGTTTTGAAGCATTTGTCCTGCGCCCCCGCCTCAAAAAGCTGCGGTGCGTCAATAACGCTCGGAACAACTGACAAAGCAACGCACTTAGCAATAACGGCAGGGTGAACAAGACTGTTAAGCCTTTCAAGCTTAGCTTTATTGCCAAACACAATATTACCGAGCTTTTTCCTGTCAACTTTGCCGTCTGTCATTATATCGCCGAATTCAGCGCAAAGCGATTTAACCAAGGCTTCGTCGGTATCATAGATATTTTTGACAACTTCGTCGCAGTCTATAATATTAAAGCCACGTTCTTTAAGCTTCTTGCATATATAGCTTTTGCCTGCGCCTGACTGACCCGTTAAGCCGAGAGTAAACGGCTTAGTCAAATCAATAACCGTGAAAGCTGCCGCACGGATAAGACGGTTGTAAACCGCCATTCCGACGCCCGTTGTATGCGGAATACGGGCATAAACCGTCTTTGCTCCCATTTCGTCAAGACGTCTGAGTGCGTCAAAAAGCTCCCTTGCCTGCGACAAATCGTCGTTTTCGCTTCCGTAATTAACCCTCGGCACGCTGACCTCGTCCTCATCAAAACAAAGTGCAAATGCTCCCTTTTGATTATCGACAAAATCCTCGTAAGTCTTACGGTCGGCATCAACAATAACCACCCTTGCCTTTGGGGCATAGTGCTTATATTTCATACCCGGGGAAGCCGCCGTTTCGTTATCCTTCATTCCGTGAAGCACAGCATTTGCAACCTCGACCTCGCCGATAACACTCTCAAGCATTTCCTTA
>DAVZKM010000279.1:0-1116 GCA_052272245.1 Eubacterium sp. | reverse complement strand
TACCCTTTTCGCCCTCCTCAATAAGAGGAGCAATAGGCACTTTGGTAAAAATAAAGGCATTAGCAAGCGGAACGAGAGCCCAAACGACTGCAAGTATTCTCCAATTTCCTATACCGAAAAGTGCAAAAAACAGCGTGCTGACAAGCACAACAAGGACATGACCCCAACAGTAAAAGGAGTGCAAAAGGCTCATTGCCTTTTCTTTATTATCGGTCGGGCAAGCCTCAACTATCGGGCTTACGAGCACTTCGAGTATACCGCCTCCGATTGCATAAATCACAACCGAAATCAAAAGCCCCGCAAAACTGTTGCTCATAACATACGGCAAAATTGCAAGCAAAACGAGTCCGAGCGCCGAAAACAGATGCGCTGTCACCATTGCACAGCGATAGCCGATTTTGTCTATCAACTTAGCGGAAAGCAAATCAACGCTGAGTTGAATTATAAAATTCAGCGAAATCAACATCGTAATTTTTGACAGTTCAATGCCGAAGGTATTTTGGAATGTTACGAACAAAAGCGGTACAAAATTATTTACAATCGCCTGAACTATGTAGCCTAAAAAGCAAGCATTTACCGTGTGATTATAATTACTTTTCATTCTTTTTCTTAGGTCCCTTCATTGTAAGTGAAATGCGGTTTTTAACCGTATCTGCCTCCAACACCCAAACCGTAACTATATCACCGACTTTGAGCAGTTCGCTCGGGTGGCGCAAAAATTTATCGGTTATTTGGCTGATATGAACCAAGCCGTCCTGATGAACTCCGATGTCAACAAACGCACCGAAATCCACAACATTTCTTACCGTACCTTTAAGTTCCATTCCCGGCTTCAAATCCTCTATGCCCATAATATCGCTTCTCAGCATAGGTTTCGGCAGTTCGTCACGGGGGTCACGGCCGGGTTTTGAAAGTTCGTTTACAATATCTTTCAAGGTCGGTTCGCCTATATCAAGTTGCTTTGCAAGAGCGGCAGTACCTATAGACTGCACCTTTGATTTAAGATGAGCGATGTTGCCGTTTTTTATATCCTCCTCGCTCATATCGCAAAGTTTAAGGAGTTGCTTCGCCGCCGCATAGCTTTCCGGGTGAACGGCAGTATTATCAAGAATATTC
>DAVZKM010000278.1:0-1187 GCA_052272245.1 Eubacterium sp. | reverse complement strand
TGACCGCTTCGATACCTCTGCGTTTGGTGCTTATGTATATTACCATATGTGAGTTTATATGTCAAGAACTTTTTTTAAAAAGTTCTTGATTTTTATAAAATAAAACAGAGCTGAAATAAAACAGCTCTGTTTATGTAGATATAATTTAGTATTAAAATTATTCTTCCTGCATTTTTGCGAAACATTCGCTGCAATAAACAGGACGGTCGCCGCTTGGAGCAAACGGAACCTTGCATGCTTTGCCGCAGGATGCGCAAACAGCGTCGTGATATTCACGTGGAGCATGTTTTCTTTTGTCACGGCATTCCTTGCATCTCTGTGGCTCGTTTGTAAAGCCTTTTTCCGCATAAAATTCTTGCTCGCCTGCCGTAAATACAAATTCGTTTCCGCAGTCCTTGCAAACTAATGTTTTGTCTTCGTACATTTTCTTACACCTCTTAATTATATTTGTCGGTTTTTAAGTTTACGGTCGATAATTTCTTCTTAATTCTTTGAAGCGCATTGTCTACCGATTTAGGTGTTTTGCTTAATCTTTTCGCTATTTCACTGTAGTTGCAACCGACAATATGTAACCTTAAGACTTCGTTTTCATATTCAGAAAGATTTTCTTTAAGGGTATTTGCCAACATTGAAACGCTTTCACCGGCGATATAATAATCCTCTGCACTTATAACTCCGTTTTCCTCCGGGATTTCCTCCTCGGCATATTCAATAACTGAACCTATCGGAATATCCTTTTGCCGATTGAATTTCCTAAGTGCTGTTTGAATTGAGTTATTAATGCAGGTTTGAGCATAGGTTTTAAATTGAGCACCTTTGCTATTGTTAAATGTTTTAATTGCCGCCAAAAGTCCTATCATGCCCTCCTGAATAATGTCGTCATACTCAAGAGGAGAATTGATGTATTTTCCGGCAATTGCTTCAACAACATTTCGATATTGCCTGATTAAAGCCTCTGTCTGCTTATTGTCGCCTGATTGCGCACTTGAAAGAATTGTGTCATTTATAATGTTTTTGCCGGGCTCTGACATAGTTCTCTCCCACCTTAGTTAAAATAATAACAAATTATTTAAAAATAGTCAACAAAAATCACAAATAATTATTGAAAACTTTTAAACAAAACTACTAAATATTATAAAAAATGATCGAATTTTGCTTATTTTGACAAAAATCGAGCATTTTTATAT
>DAVZKM010000277.1:0-1255 GCA_052272245.1 Eubacterium sp. | reverse complement strand
TCCAATTGTTCCTGCACTGTAATTTTCCATTTTGCCGAAGCCTGTAATTAAGATATTTGAGCCGTAAATAGCTTTGCTGCTGTTTTCTTTATAAAGTGCTATTGCACCTTCACTTGTCAAAATTGCATTTTTGTATTTGAAATCAACTTTTTTATTGTAATCGTAATAGTTTTTGTGTTTTTTATCATAATCACCAACGCCGTAAAATACGTTCACATTTTCATACCCTTTAAACATTTCTTTGTCGCAGGCCGGTGGGAACACGGCAAAATTCGCTTCGCTTTTGTTAAAGACTTCGTTATATCCTGCTTTTTTAAGATACTTTTGTGTATATTTCAGCCTTTCGTCAGTATAATAAGGAATAATAAAATTCATATTTTCAACTCCAAAAACTTTTTTTACATACTATGACATAAAAAAATATTAGTTAATGACTTTGAGGTATTTATTTTTTTGATTAAATGTTGTATAATAAATAACTAATAAATATTTAGAGGTGGCTCTTTTATGGATACAACAAATATGCATATTGATGATATATTAAAAAAAGTTAAAAGAATACATTTTATAGGAATCGGCGGCGCAGGTATGTGCCCGCTTGCGGAAATACTTATTCAGCTGGGTTATAATGTTTCCGGCTCGGATAATAATGACACCGAAACGTTTAGAAGAATTGAAAAAGAAGGAGCAAAGGTATATCTCGGTCAGGTTAAGGAAAATATTGCTGATGATGTTGAACTCGTTATTTATACCAACGCTATTTTAAAGGGTAACGAGGAACTCGAGTATGCAAAGGCTAATTTCCCTTGCTTTGAAAGGGCAGAACTTTTGGGTGCAATGAGCCGTATTTTTTCTAATTGTATCGGCGTTTGCGGCACTCACGGTAAAACCACAACTTCTTCAATGCTTACACAAATTCTTCTTGATGCAGGTCTTGATCCAAGTGCTGTTATCGGCGGTAAACTTCCTGTTATTAATGCTTACGGCAGATTCGGACACAGCCAAAATTTTGTTTGCGAATCTTGCGAGTTCAATAATACATTTCTTCATATGAATCCCGATATTGCCGTCATTCTGAATATTGATGAGGACCATTTGGATTTCTTTAAAAATCTTGATAATATCAAAAAGTCTTTTCGCAAATTTGCCGAAAAAACTACTAAAACTATTGTATATAACGGCGATGAAATCTTGATCTCGGCTTCTTTGTTATATTTAGCAAGAGCGAGGTCAACCACCTTGTTGTAAGCCTTTG
>DAVZKM010000276.1:0-1271 GCA_052272245.1 Eubacterium sp. | reverse complement strand
TACGCAGACAGCGTTATTATTGCCGCAGGCGGCAAGGCACAAAGTGCGCTCGGCTCCGACGGAAGCGGATACAAGATACTTAAAAAGCTCGGCCACACTATAACGCCGCTCTCTCCTGCGCTTGTTCAGCTCACATCGTCGAGCAAATATCCGAGACAGTTAAAGGGTCAACGGGTTAAGGGAAATATGAAAATACTTCTTGACGGCGAGTATGTAAAAAAAGACTATGGAGAAATTCTTTTTACCGACTACGGCTTATCGGGAATTGTGAGTATGAATTTAAGTGACGTTGTAGGCAGAAATTTCGAAAACGAAAACCCTAAAAAATGCCACGCTGTAATAGACCTTGCAAGTGATTTCAGCGAAGAAGAATTGCTTGAACATATTAATAAATTCGGCTCGCTTGAGGGAATACTCGGTGAAAAGATATCGTCTCTTCTTGATAAGCAGGCAAACGGCGACAAAAATAAAATTTGCAAATATGCTAAAAACTGGCAGCTTATTATAACCGGTACCAAAGGATACAATTTTGCTCAAATCACAAGCGGCGGCGCAAAGACGGCTGAATTCAATAATTTTGAATCCCTGCTAATTAAAAATTTATATGCCTGCGGTGAGATATTGGACCGGCAATTTGAATGCGGCGGATATAATCTCAATTTTGCATTTTACAGCGGCATAAGCGTCGCAAACGAAATAAACAAAAAGAGGACAAACAATGATAAGAATTAATGAAATCGCATTATCGCTTGACGAGGACGAAAGCCAACTTAAAAATAAAGCGGCTAAAATTCTTAAGATAAATGAAAAATATATCGATAATTATACTATTTATAAAAAAAGCATTGACGCAAGGAAAAAGAATGACGTGCATTTCACGTATTCGCTTGACGTAAGCATTACGCTTGACGAGGAGCAGATTGTATCAAAATGCAAATCAAACAAGGTGCAAATCGTTAAGCCGTATGTTTACGAATTGCCCGAGAACAAAAGGGTGAGCAAATTTCGTCCTGTTGTTGTAGGCTTCGGACCGGCAGGAATGTTTGCAGGTCTTATACTTGCGCTTTCGGGCTTAAAACCTATAATTCTTGAGCGTGGCAAGGACGTTGAGGCAAGAAAGGCAGACGTTCAAAAATTTTGGCGTGAAAAGAAGCTCAATGAAGAATCAAACGTACAGTTCGGCGAAGGCGGCGCAGGTACGTGCAGGACAGCGACATCATCAACTCGGTGACAAAGGTGCTTTATCCGTCGGTTGCAAAGAAGTACAGCAC
>DAVZKM010000275.1:0-1298 GCA_052272245.1 Eubacterium sp. | reverse complement strand
CGAATACACAAAAGTGGGAGACTATTATTTACCGAATCTTGACTATCCGGAGGAAACCAGCCCAAGAAACGCCTTCCATTTCGGGATGGTGAGATTATTAAAGCCTCTGCGTATCACGACGTCCACAAGGCGTTTTTCTATATAGGTTGCGCCGTCAGGCAGAGCGAGAGCGTCGCAGAGTTGGATCAGCTTATCGTGGTCATTGTATTCTGTATTTTCAAGAAAACTCTTGATAAACTCGGTTTCTTCCGCTGAGCAATCGTTTTGTCCGTTATAAGAGAGAATATCTTTATACGGAAATGAATGCGTCAGGCAAATGCGAGCACAAATATCATTGCCAAGCGATTTCATATATTGGTATCCGTCAATGATATGCCGCATATCCGTTACGCCCTCACGCCTGCCGATGTCGTGCAGCAAACCGAGAATAAAAGCAGTATCGGCATTGAGGTTGTCACATTTTTCTGCAATCGCTTTTGCACAAAAGGCGGTTGTTTTACTATGACCAATCCAAGCGCCAGGGTTAAGTTGTTCTGCTTCGGTTAAGAGCTTTTCTGCTTCAAAAGTTGTTGGTAGTTTCATATCACTCTAATATTTTAAATAATTCATTTAGACTATTGATTGTATAATCAGGTGTTTCTGTGACGGTTTGCGGCTGTGCAAGTCCGCCAAATCCCTGCCTTATCCACACGGTTTTCATTCCTATTTTGTTAGCCGGAACAATGCTGTATCTATTCTTTTCTTTATTTCATATCCCGTTAATTCTTCGTGACTTAGTAAACCCAAAATTACATAATCTATCTTTTTCTCATTTGCCATTAATGTATTCCTTTCTTTCCACCATTCCGTATTGACAGAACATTATTGGAACAATTATCAACACACACTCTTCACTGGAATGATGTGATTATATCAGCCTTCTTATTGTTTATCTTTTCATTTTCTCCAATGTATCAATATGATATATAATTATATATCGGATTGATACATTTGTCAATGCTTCTTAATAAATAAAGACTAATAGAAGTTTTATCGCCTGTAATAAGAGATTAAATATCAATGCAGCAGAGATTTCTCCCTTCCACCTTTGTCTGCCTATACAAAAATTATTTCCTCATTCACAATCTCCATTGCACACGCCCTGATGTTATTTGCTCGTCCTATCCATTCTAAGGCGTTTTCTTCCTTTAGGCACTTCGTAATACCCTGCGCCTGTTTCATCTGCTCTGTAAGCGTTTCAAAGCGTTCCTGAGCCTGCCTGTCAATGTTAGCAAGGTAAGCATTTAGCTTGCCGCTTG
>DAVZKM010000274.1:0-1344 GCA_052272245.1 Eubacterium sp. | reverse complement strand
TTTCTCAAAGGGCTTTTTATTTTACTTACATTAGCAAACTATAAGAAAAAGCCAAAGCCTCATATACTTTAAGCAGAATAAAGTTAAAGTTTTTATTCTGAATTGAATTAAATAAGCAGAGTAAAAGAATTTATTTACAGTTTTGTTTTTTGCCTTGTAAAATATGTGAAATAGTGCTATAATTTTAACTATCTCATCGATGATTTTTTTATAAAATAACGAAAAAGGGTGGTTACGTGTCAGTAAAGGCAAAAAAGGTACTAAAAATCATTTTGATTATTCTTCTTGTGGCGGTTTTGATTGTAGGCGGATATGTCGCTTGTGTCATGATTGACTACCACAGAATTGAGGACAATCAAGCTTTGCAAATAAACGATGTTACGAGCGAGTCTGCTCTTGTTGACCAAGAGTATAAGGTCATTTCGTACAATATCGGTTTTGCGGCTTATACTCCCGACTTTGGCTTCTTTATGGACGGCGGTACAAAGAGCCGTGCTAATTCCGAGGAGTCGGTTAAGAGCGTAATTGACGGAATAGGAGATTTCCTTAAATCCGAAAATCCCGATATTATCCTTATCGAGGAAGTTGATAAGAAAGCAACACGCAGTTATCACTATGACCAAGAGGAAGCACTCAGAGGTAAGCTTGACGGATATGATTCAATGTTCACGGTAAACTTTGACAGTCCGTATTTGTTCTATCCTATTACCAAGCCTCACGGCAAATCCTATGCCGGTATGTTGACCTTGTCAAAGTTCAATATTGAAAGCGGTTTAAGACGCAGCTTGCCGATTGAAAACGGTTTTATGAAATTCGTTGACCTTGACCGTTGCTATTCTGTTTCGAGAATTACTGTTGAAAACGGCAAAGAACTTGTGCTTTATACGCTTCATCTCTCGGCATATACCTCTGACGGAACAATCGCAACCGATCAGCTTAAAATGCTTATAAGTGATATGCAGGCAGAATATGAAAAGGGGAATTACTGTATCGCAGGCGGCGATTTCAACAAGGACTTGCTTGGCGATTCGGGCAAGATTTTCGGAATTGACGGCACAAATTATACTTGGGCGCAACCTGTTGATTCAAAATTGTTTGATGAAACAAATCTCAAAATTGTTGCTCCTTACAATGAGAAAAATCCGATTCCCTCATGCAGAAATGCCGACGGTCCGTATCACGACAAGCAGTTTGTACTTACGGTTGACGGATTTATAGTTTCCGACAATGTTACAGTTACAAACAGCGATGTTTATGACCTTCAGTTTAAGTATTCTGATCACAAGGGCACTGTTCCGCACGACGCCGCTTCCGCTGTACGAATTATGTGTCGCAGGCTCGACA
>DAVZKM010000273.1:0-1698 GCA_052272245.1 Eubacterium sp. | reverse complement strand
AATGCACGCAGGTCTTATCGGCAAACACCTTATTGAAAACACGTGTGAAATACCCGTCAATGTTTATATGGCAAGCGAATTTATCTATTCAAATCCTATTATAAACGAGGATACGCTTGTGATTTGCGTTTCGCAAAGCGGAGAAACAATCGACACCCTTGAAGCGCTCAAATATGCGCAGAAAAAAGGCGCAAAAAGTCTTGCGATAGTCAACGTTAAAGGCTCGTCAATTGCAAGGCAAAGCGACTTTGTTATTTACACCGAGGCAGGCCCTGAAATTGCGGTTGCGTCAACAAAAGCGTACACCACTCAGGTTGCGATTTTTTATCTTATCACGGCAAAGCTTGCTTACATCAGGAAAAATCTCAACTATGAGGGAGTTACTAAATTTATTAATGAGCTTGAAAAGTTGCCGAGCGCCGCAGAGGATATACTAAAGCGTAAAAATGAAATTCATCTGCTTGCAAAAAAGCTGCTGTCAAACGAGCATACCTTTATGATTGGCAGGGGGCTTGACTATCCGTCACTTCTTGAAGCGTCGCTTAAATTAAAGGAAATTTCGTATATTCACAGTGAGGCTTTTGCATCGGGAGAGCTCAAACACGGCACAATTGCGCTTATCACCAATGGCACGCCCGTTATTGTGCTGATGACTCAAAGATATTTAGCCACAAAGCAAATGTCAAACATTAAAGAAGTTCTTTCCCGCAAGGCGGAAGTAATTACCTTTATCAAAAAATCGCTTGTTAGCAAAGATATCAAGTGTGATTTTGCACTCCCAGATTTAGACGACGATTTTATGGCAGTGCCGAGTGTTATTGCTTTGCAGCTGCTTGCCTATTACGTTTCAAGCGATAAAGGGCTTGACGTTGATAAACCGAGAAACCTTGCAAAAGTTGTAACGGTAGAGTAAAATCAAACTGTAAAACATTTTAAAAAACGAAAAGCTTTGCAAACGCACTATTATAATCAAAAATCAAGGAGGAATTATGCCTTATTTATTTGCACATTTCAGAGAAAAGTTGACGCCCGACGGAGAGCAGGTTTATTTTGCAAAAAGTAAAAACGGCTGCGACTGGGAAAAAGTAAACGACGGCAACCCTGTAATCACCTGCACCGACGGTGAAAAAGGCTGCCGTGATATTGACATTATCAAAACCAAGCAGGGCAAATATGTTATTATCGCTACCGACCTTTGCATTGTTAACCGAATGGACGAAAATCACAACGTCAATTGGGCTGATATTTCGTCAAACGGAAGTAAATTTATTTCGCTTTGGAGAAGTAACGATTTAATTCATTTTACCCGTCAAGAATTAAAATATTTCGGCAGGGACGATTTCGGCTGTATTTGGGCACCCGAGATTTTTTATGACGAAACGGCAGACGATTATATTATCCATTTCAGCGCTACCGTCAAGGCAGACAATTTTCAAAAAATGGCAATTTATTACACCAAAACAAAGGATTTTGAAAGCTTCACCTATCCAGAATTATTTTTTGAAAAAGAGTGCGGTGTTTTTGACTCTCATTTGGTTAAAATTGACGGCACGTATCACATTTTTTACAAAACCTCTGCCGAGCCGCTGATGAATATGCACGAAACGTCAACTCACCTTTTCGGCACTTGGGAGCACGATTTTGATTTTCAAAACTATATGGCAGGCCTTTACCGTCCCGGCTCCCATGAGGCGACAA
>DAVZKM010000272.1:0-1709 GCA_052272245.1 Eubacterium sp. | reverse complement strand
ACCTGTGACCCTCTGCTTGTAAGGCAGATGCTCTCCCAGCTGAGCTATGCTCCCGTCAGCGATATTGATTATATAACAAGTTGCGGTGAATGTCAAGAGTTTATTTTAGAAAAAAGTTCTTTTATTCTGTCAATCTCATTATTTAAGTACAAATAGCCGAATAATGCTTCAACTCCCGTTGCACAGTGGTACTCCCCATCTGTTGCGCTTTTAGGGGAATGACCTACCTTTGCGTTGCGGCCTCGCTTAAAAACGGCAAGTTCTTCATCATTCAAAATATCTTTAATTTTCTCAAAAGCAGCCGTTTGTGCTTTCGCCGATACAAATTTAACGCTTTCCCTATGCAAATCATTTACAGGGCGGTTTGCATTGAGCACAAGTGTTTCACGAACAAGAATTTCATAAATGCAATCGCCGATAAACGCTAAATTGAGCGGGCTTAACTGCTTAGGATTTACTTCTTTATCAACAAATCTCATATTAAATTAAGGCACGTATTCAAACTCTATATCATAGAGCGATACAACGTCACCCTCCTCGATTCCTTTTTCTCTCAGTGCATCAAAAATTCCGCTTTTCTCTAACACCCTTTGCATATATTGAAGTGCTTCGTAGTCCTCAATATCAATGCCCTTGAGCACTTTTGGAAACCAGCTTGCCTCAACAAGAAAGTAATGTTCTTCAGGCTGAGAAATTTTAAATCCTTTATCATCTTTAACAATTGCTTCAAGCGGAATTTCCTCAACCTCGTATTCCTTAATAGGCGGAAGAGTTTGAAGTTTATTCCAAACAGCGTTCATAAGCTCCTTTGTACCTTCCATAATCGGCGCACAAATTGAATAATAATCATATCCTTTATCTTCTACATACTTTTTGAATCGTTCAATTTGCTCCGGCTCTGCCATATCTATTTTATTGCCTGCAACAATCTGCGGTTGCTTGGCAAGCTCGGGATTGAATTTAACAAGTTCCTCGTTTATTTTTTCAAAATCCTCAATCGGGTCCCTGCCTTCGCTGCCGCTGACGTCAACAATATGAACAAGAAGCCTGCAACGCTCAACATGGCGCAAAAATTCGTGCCCTAAGCCTATACCCTCGCTTGCACCCTCAATAAGTCCCGGAATATCCGCAATAACAAACGAGTTGCCCTCTCCCATAGAAACAACGCCTAAATTTGGCACGAGAGTTGTGAAATGGTAGTCGCCGATTTTTGGCTTTGCTTGGCTTACAACGGAAATAAGGCTTGATTTTCCGACTGACGGATAGCCTAAAAGGCCGACATCGGCAAGAAGCTTCAATTCAAGCGAAACCTCCCATTCCTCACCGGGAACACCGGGCTTTGCAAACCTCGGAACTTGACGTGTAGGGGTAGCGAAATGAATGTTGCCCCAGCCTCCTTTACCGCCCTTTGCGGCAATAAATTTGTCAGTCTTGCTCATATCGGCCATAACTGCACCGGAGTTTGCTTCACGAATTATTGTTCCTCTCGGAACTTTAATTTCAAGATCAGGTGCTTTCTTGCCGTATTGGCGTGATCCTCTGCCGTTTTCACCGTTTTTTGCAACATATTTTCTTTTATATCTGAAATCTGCAAGAGTTGCAAGGTTATCGTCAACAACAAATACAACGTCGCCGCCCTTGCCTCCGTCGCCGCCGTCGGGTCCGCCTGCGGCAACATATTTTTCACGGTGAAATGCAACCGCACCTGC
>DAVZKM010000271.1:0-1715 GCA_052272245.1 Eubacterium sp. | reverse complement strand
TCCAGTAATGTAAACAGTGTAGCACAAGTACAAACAGGTGCTGCAAAGGCTATCGGTCTTGTAATTCCTGAACTTAACGGCAAGCTTATCGGCTCTGCTCAGAGAGTTCCTACTCCAACAGGCTCAACAACAATCCTTACAGCAGTTATTAAGACTGACAAGGAAGTTACAGTTGATGCTATCAACGCAGCTATGAAGGCTGAAGCAACAGAGTCTTTCGGCTACAATGAAGACCTTATCGTTTCTTCAGATATCGTTGGTATGAGATATGGTTCACTCTTTGATTCAACTCAGACAATGGTTCTTAAGGTTGCTGATGACACTTATGAGGTTCAGGTTGTTTCTTGGTATGATAACGAAAACTCATACACATCTCAGATGGTTAGAACAATCAAGTACTTCTCAGAGCTTGGCTAATCTGACAATACAGATTGAAATTAAAAGAGCTTTCCGCAAGGAAAGCTCTTTTTTTATCCCTAAAAGCATATTTTAGACCTGTATTGAATTTTATGCTTCTTGTTAATAGATGGGGGTGAAGGCTTGGATTTGCTTATTCGATTGTTTTTGATTTGCCGAGTTTTTCTTTAAGAAGTTTGATAACATTGCCCTTATCATTTCCCAATTGCTTTGTCGGAACTATGATTGCTCTTGACGAGTCGGTATATATAATCAAATAACTGTCTGTAATAATTAATTTTTCAACATCGGCATAATTCAAATATGTTTCGCTGTTTGATGTTTTTTCAATTATTTCTCGATTTGTAAATTCAATTTCCGACTTTTCATCATAGGGCAGTTTGCCGTCTTTTTTAATCATTTTTACTGTTTGCTTGACGGCTTTGTTATGAATTTTAGGCAAAATGAATTTGAGATAAGCAAATGTTAAAGCGGAAATTATGACGGTTTCTGTCAACGGTACAATTATTGATACGCCTTTGTTTAAATAGAATACAAGGAAAATAATTACTGTTAAGGTTGCGAGAATTACGGCTTTAACAATTTTTTGCATCTTCATATATGCTTTTGAGTTGAGCATATGAATACTGTTGAAGTTGATATAATCCTGTTCGTTTAGTGTTATATTGAATTTCATATTAATTCACATAGCCTTTCTTGCTAAAATGTACTTATTCAAATTCATTATATCAAGGTCAAATCAATTCGTCAATCCGATTGCAAAACAGATTTTATATAATCGCAATAAAGTTTTATTATGTCTATATCAGTTTTATCATATACCATTCTTGCACCGACGGTGTCCTCAATTTCGTTGAATATCAAACGACCGCCGTCAAAAAGAAAATCAATCCCGATATAATCGCTTTCAACAAGACTTAAAATTCTTTTGACAAGGCTTTTTTCTTTTTCGTCCATTTTATAGGGCGTTGCCCTGCCGCCAAGGCAGAAATTTGAACGAAAATCGGTGTCGCTTTCTCTTAAAATCGACGTGATTATGTTATTGCCTATTGCCCAAACACGCAAGTCCTTGCCGAGAGTGGCGCATGGCTTTTGATAAACAAATCCGCTTTCAAAGCTTTCTTTTTCATTTATCATCACAACACCTTGACCGCCGTGGCCGTCAATCGGCTTTTTTACCGCAGGGATTCCCTTGTAGTTTATCGGCAAAATTTCTATGCCGTTTTTCTCCATAAATTCGTAGCAAAGCTGCTTGTTGCAAGACTGTTGCGTAGAACGTAACTATTGGTTGGGTAGCG
>DAVZKM010000270.1:0-1718 GCA_052272245.1 Eubacterium sp. | reverse complement strand
GAAGGCGGCGAGCCGGTAGTAATTCCTAACGCTGAAGGCGCAAGAACGACCCCGTCTGTAGTAGCTTTTTCTAAGGACGGCGAAAGAATGGTAGGTAACGTTGCAAAACGTCAGGCTATCACAAATCCGGAAAAGACAATTTCATCAATTAAAAGACATATGGGTTCTGATTACAAGGTAAATATTGACGGCAAGGCTTATACACCTCAGGAAATCAGTGCTATCATTTTGCAAAAATTAAAAGCAGACGCAGAGGCTTACCTCGGTGAAAAAGTAACAGAGGCTGTTATCACAGTTCCCGCTTACTTTACAGACTCACAGCGTCAAGCAACTAAGGATGCAGGTAAAATCGCAGGCCTTGATGTAAAGAGAATTATCAACGAGCCTACTGCCGCTGCTCTTGCTTTCGGTATTGATAAGGAAGACGACCAGAAGGTTATGGTATATGACCTCGGCGGCGGCACGTTCGATGTATCCATCATTGAAATGGGTGACGGCGTTCAAGAAGTACTTGCAACAGCAGGTAATAACCACCTTGGCGGCGACGACTTTGATAAAAAGATTATGGACTATATCGTAGCTCAGTTCAAGAGTGAAACAGGCATTGACCTTTCAAATGATAAAATGGCTATGCAGAGAGTTAAGGAAGCTGCAGAAAAGGCAAAGATTGACCTTTCAGGTATGACCACAGCTCAAATTTCTCTCCCATTCATCACAGCTGACGCCACAGGTCCTAAGCATCTTGAAACAACTCTTACAAGAGCTAAGTTCAATGAAATGACAGCAGACCTTGTTGAAGCAACAATGGGTCCTGTTCGTCAGGCAATGAAAGATTCAGGCCTTTCAATGAACGATATAGACAAGATTTTGCTTGTCGGCGGTTCTACAAGAATTCCTGCTGTTCAGGAGGCTATTCAAAAGTTCAGCGGCAAGGAACCATTCAAGGGAATTAACCCTGATGAATGTGTTGCTATGGGTGCAGCTCTTCAGGGCGGTGTACTCGGCGGCGACGTTAAGGGCTTACTTCTTCTTGACGTTACTCCTCTTTCACTCGGTATTGAAACTATGGGCGGTGTAAACACTGTTATCATTGAAAGAAATACCACCATTCCTACTAAGAAAAGCCAGATTTTCTCAACAGCTGCCGATAACCAAACTTCAGTTGAAGTTCATGTTCTTCAGGGTGAGAGAGAATTTGCTAAAGATAACAAAACACTCGGTATGTTCCATCTTGATGGCATTCTTCCTGCAAGAAGAGGTGTTCCTCAAATCGAGGTAACGTTTGATATCGATGCTAACGGTATCGTTCACGTATCTGCTAAGGACCTCGGCACAGGCAAACAGCAAGAAATCTCAATCACCGCTTCATCAAATATGAGCAAGGATGATATTGATAAGGCTGTTAAGGAAGCTGAGCAGTTTGCAGAAGAAGATAAGAAGAAGAGAGAATCAGTTGACCTTCGTAACAATGCAGACCAGATGGTTTACCAGACAGAAAAGCTTATCAGCGAGGACGGCGACAAATTCTCAGCAGACGATAAGTCAGCTCTTCAAACTAAGGTTGACGCATTGAAGGAAGCACTTAAGGGCGACAATGAAGAAGCAATCAAGTCGGCTCAAGAGGACCTTCAAAACAAGTTCTACGAAGTTTCTCAGAAGCTTTATGAAGCAGCACAGCAGGCACAGGGCGGTGCTCAGGCAGGTCCTCAAGGTGCAGA
>DAVZKM010000269.1:0-1733 GCA_052272245.1 Eubacterium sp. | reverse complement strand
TGTTTCTCCACGTCAGGTAATTTCTGTTTCTGCTTCTCTTGGCCTTTACCGTCCCGGCTCCCATGAGGCGGCAACTACATATATCCTCCCCAACGGAAAATGGTGCTTAATGCTTGACTTTTTCGGTTGCGAGAAGGAAAAAATGGGCTATGTTCCGTTTATAAGTGAAAAGGCGGGCGACGCACATTTTCATCAGGTTAATCAGCTTTTTTCATTCCCATACGGCTTCAAGCACGGCGGCGTGATTGAAATAAGCGAAGAGGAATACAATAGATTATAATTTATATAAATTAAAAGCGTTGGAAATTTTTGAAGTTTCCAACGCTTTCGTTTTTATTTATTTTATCTTTTCATTTATCAATGCCATAAGTTCTCTTACAAGAAAGGTCGGCAAATAAAGCGGCTCGGTTTTGGAGCTGATTGAAGCAAAGCACAAGCCGTTTTTTTCGCAAATATGCTTTGCTCTGAGCTGATGATATTCGCTTGTAACAATCGCAACGTTTGTATCAAGGCTGTTTTCTTCAATAATTTTCTTAGAAAAGCGGATATTTTCATCGGTCGAGGTGGAAAGTTCCTCGCAAAACAGCCTGCTTTGCGCAATTCCCCTATCCGTCAAAAGCTTTTTAAGGCAAGCGGCCTCGCTGATATTTTCGTCCTTACCCTGACCTCCGCTTAAAATTGCAACAGAATCAGGATTTTTAAGCAGATAAAAATATGCGGCGTCTGCCCTTTTTTGAAGTGCAAGGCTTGGAACATCACCCTTTACTCTACATCCCAAAATTATTACCGTTTTTTGATTTTTTGCGGTATTTTTGCCGAATTTCATAACGTAAGCGCAGGCAAAAATCAAAATAAGCGAAACTGCAAACAGCGCAAAAACAGTATATCTTTGGGCGGTAAAACTCATTTTATTATAAAACAAGCCCTCTGCGCCGAAGCACAAACCCAAAAATACACCTGCCGCCATACCTAAATTATGAACGCCCGTGGATATGGGAAATATGAAAACTATTAAAAGCAAAACTGCAATAATTAAAGATATAATTTGCATTATTTCTTAGGAATAATTCTGTCCTTACCGCCCATATACATACGAAGTGCCTCAGGAATAAGAACGCTGCCGTCAGCTTGAAGATTATTTTCAAGAAAAGCGATAAGCATTCTCGGAGGAGCAACTACCGTATTATTAAGTGTATGAGCAAGGTAGTTTCCTTTTTCACCCTTTACTCTGATTTTAAGTCTGCGTGCCTGTGCGTCGGTAAGATTTGAGCAAGAGCCAACCTCAAAATATTTCTTCTGCCTTGGTGACCAAGCCTCAACGTCAACACTCTTAACCTTAAGGTCTGCAAGGTCGCCGGAGCAACATTCAAGAGTACGAACAGGAATATCAAGGCTTCTGAAAAGGTCAACCGTGTTCTGCCAAAGCTTGTCAAACCACATTTTTGACTCCTCCGGCTTACAAACAACAACCATTTCCTGCTTTTCAAACTGGTGAATTCTGTAAACACCACGTTCCTCGATACCGTGCGCACCTTTTTCCTTACGGAAGCAAGGAGAATAAGAAGTAAGAGTAAGCGGAAGCTTTTCTTCGGGAGTGATTGTGTCAATAAACTTGCCTATCATTGAGTGCTCGCTTGTTCCGATAAGATAAAGGTCCTCACCCTCGATTAAGGATTTTTTTACAAATCTTCCAAAAATTCATGAAGAATCAAAAGAAAAACAACAGGAAAAGA
>DAVZKM010000268.1:0-1734 GCA_052272245.1 Eubacterium sp. | reverse complement strand
GGGCTATAAATTTCTAATAATAATCACAACAATAATTATTACTGCTCTGTCGGTTATCGGCTACATTTTTGCTCCCCAACTTATTGCGATTTTCAGAAAAGACAACGACGTTATAAAAGCAGGCGTACAGGCGCTCAGATTTCAATGCCTTGCAATGACGGTTACCGGCTTTTGCACCGCTTCAAATATGCTTATGCAATCTCTCAGAATATCGGGCAAAGCAACAATATTAGCCCTTGCAAGGCAAGGCATTTTTTATATTCCGGCAATACTTATATTACCGCATCTTTTAGGTCAAACCGGTATCGCTCTCGCCCAACCTATCGCAGATATTTTATCATTTGTATTAACGATTTTTCTTGTAAAGCCGACAGTTAAGAAATTGAAGAGACTAAGTATAAAAAAAGATGCTGATTAAGGACAATTCCAAAATCAGTATCTTTAATTTATATCCATTTTTTCTTTTTGAATAAGTAAAGCAAAAAGATTACGATTAAAAAGCAAACAACGATAATTGAACCGTAGCCGTAGCGCCACGAAAGTTCGGGCATATCCTTAAAATTCATACCGTACCAGCCTGTAATAAGGTTAAGCGGCAAAAACACGGTGGTAACGACAGTAAACACCTTCATCAAATCGTTTTGCTGTATTTCAAGCTGAGATTGATACGCTTCACGCATTTGGCTTACGATATCCTGCAAATTACGAACGGCATTAAGATAGCGGTCTGTTCTTGCGCCGATAATAGAAATCTTTTTGAGTGTAGGCTTTGAAAGCAAATCGTTATCATTTGCGCTCATTTCATCAAAAATAATATCAAGCTGGAGATAATATCTTTTAAGTCGCATAAGCTCGTTTCGCCAATCAAGGATTGTGTCAAGCGTATCCTTTTCTGCGCCCGAAAGAAGCTTAGCCTCCTCATAATTAAGCCTTTCCTCAAACTTATCAAGGCAATCCATATCGCCCTTTAAAAGCTTAACAAAAAAGCTATACAAAAGCTGCTCGTTGCTGTAATTTTTATCAATATCAGATACAATCTGCTTAATCATTTTAACTCCGGCGTTATTTTCGCAAAAGAAAAACAGATTTTTATTATCAAGATAAATCAAGGTTTTTGAGTCCTCGGTATCGTTACTCCTGACGTCATAATAGTCAAATGCGAGCAAATCGAAATCATCAAAGCTTTCAAAGCTTTCAACCTCGCATTCGCTGATATAATCAAAGGTTTTAGCATCCATAAGAGGAGCAACCTCATTCATTTGAGAAAAAGAATAAATATTAACCATAAAATAATCCCCTTTCAAAAGGTTCAAATAAATAATACCACTAAAAAAGCCCTAAATCAATAAAATTACACCATAAAAAGAGCCGAAAAAACAAAAATTAATATTTGATTTGCATTTAATATAATCATTTAAACATACTGAAAAATGTGTGCGGATTAATCATTGCAACTTAATCAATTTGCAGTTATACTAAATGCGAGGTGATAAAAATGAACATTTTAAATGAATTAAACGAGGCTTGCAATTACATTGAAAACAATATTGAAAACGAAATAGACATCAATGAAATTGCAAGAATAACAAATCAGAGTACGGATTCGATAAACAGATTTTTTGTTTCGATGCTCGGAATAACAATTAAAGAATACATAAGAAAAAGAAGATTATCGCTTGCAGTAGGTATAAATGTAACCAATGACGTTAAAATTAAAATAATACATATAATATT
>DAVZKM010000267.1:0-1756 GCA_052272245.1 Eubacterium sp. | reverse complement strand
CATTTGTAGCAGCCCTCTCCGCCGCAGGTGCATTGCTTACCGCCTGCATGAGTAATCATATGACCGAATTCTCCTGCGGATGATGCATTGCCTTTATAAAGCTTGTTGTTAAGGAACATTGCGCCGCCTATGCCTGTTCCGTAAGTAAGGCATAAAAAGTCGCTGTGACCTTTTCCGGCACCGAATCTTGCTTCACCGAGAGCAAATGCATTTACGTCGTTTTCAACAAAGGTGGGAATATTTGTCTTATTTTCAATAATCTTTTTTACCATCATTCCGGTGTAATAGGGAATGTTATCGGTCGAATACACTACTATACCGTTTTCACTGTCAACCTGACCGGCTGTAGAAATTGCAATGCGGTCTATGTTTTCATAGCTTTCGATTATGCATATGATTTTTTGAACAAGCTCCTGACCGCCTTTTTGCGCCTCAGTAGGGACTGTATGCCTGTCGGTAAGATTAAATTTTTCGTCACAAAGAGCATATTTGATATTTGTTCCGCCTATATCGAATGCCAATATTCTCATAGTATCACTCCATATATGTATTTTCTTTAATAATTATATCAATTTATTTTGTTAAATTCAATAGTTATTGAAAATACGTTAAATTTGTGATATAATAACATAATAAAACTAATGATTTATCTTAAGGAGATAGATATGGCTGATGAAATAAAAGAGGAAAAGCTTGACAGTCCTCTTGTAGTACATAAAAAAGGGGATGCATCTTACCAAGAAGAAAACAACGAGGTTAGTATGCAAAATACTCACGTTGATGAGGACTCTGATGCCCCTACGCTTGAAAGGCATAGATTTAAAAAAGAAAAGAAAAAGAAAAAATGGCCATATGTGCTTGCTGTAATTGTCGTTGCTGCAGTTGTTGTTATTGCCATGCTTGTTAATAACGGTACAATTAAGCTTCCACAAAAGGAAACTTCGTCAGCTTCCGCTAAGTCGTATACAACAGACGTTGTTAATCCTTTTAAAGACACAATTACCATTAAAGGCACATATATTTTCTATGAAGGTGCCGAGCTTGACGATATTGGCTCTCTTGAAAGGGAAATTAAGTATCAGGATGCAAACACAACATTTACTGTTCAGGATGAGCATGCCGATTCTAATTTTTTAAATAAAGAGGTTTTGCCGCTTCTTACCGAGTATAAAATGAAATATAATGTCACGCATATTCAATCATCGGGTCTTATTTCAAAATACGAGGCAACTACACAAGCAGTAAGCGACGCCGCACCGTCAAGTGACGCACAGGTGTCAGATGCTCAACCGCCACAACAATGATTTTATGGATATTGAATTATTAGCGAATAAAATAAATCTTAATAGTGAACTGAAAAATAATGTGCTTAGCCTTGTCGAAAGGGACAGGGCTAAGCTTATTTCTTTATGTAAAAAAGCAGATAACGATAATTTTAAATCTGTTTTCTCTAAAAATGATATGATTAAGCTTGCCGTAGCACTGCTTTACAGTGTTGAATTTACTTATCCTAAATATCAAAAGGCAGTTATAAGCGATGAAATATATTTTGAAACAATGAAAGATATTGCCATTTGGTGCGAAAACAATAACAATAAAGGGCTGAAAAATCTTCCTTGGATAAAAAATCATCTTAATTTTGAACTGTTTAAATTGGGAAGGCTTCAATTTCAATTTTTTAAATGCAACAATAAACTGCTTGATTACAGCCTGTTCCCGTTTGATTACGGCGAAAAAGTTATTTATGTTCATAAGC
>DAVZKM010000266.1:0-1820 GCA_052272245.1 Eubacterium sp. | reverse complement strand
TCACGCTTATGTTAAAAACGGCAAATATTGCGTAGTAAACAACACTTACGAGCCGCAGGATACAACAGTTTATATCGGCGACGGCTCATCATTTGACCTTCATTTAAACTCAAACGAAATCAAGTGGTATGAAATATAATTTAAACATAAAAAAACAGCTTTAGCGTCTTAAGCATCAAAAAAGGATTAGACATTCGTAAAACAATACGAATATCTAATCCTTAATTTTTATTGAAATATTAAAATTTATTCATTAACGGGAGTTTTTTCGACTTCTTCAACCTCACTGCCCTTTTTGCTTCTTACATAACTCTTAAACGAATTAACGGCAATAATAAGAGCAAGTATTATAAGCAATAATGCAACAACAAGCTGAATTACGCTTGCAAAAATTTCCTGTCCTGCAACAAGTGATTTAACAAGACCTACCACACGTTGAATAAGAGCGGTAAATGTTACGCAAAGCATAATAATCATAGGCGGGAAAAGCATTTTATTGCTTCTGCCTGTTACCTTAAGGAATACACAAAGAGTGATAAGAACAAGTGCGCTCAAAAGCTGGTTAGCCGAACCGAAAAGCGGCCAAATTGTTTGATAACCAATTTTTGTAAGAACAAAGCCGCAAGCAAGAGTAAAGATTGTTGAAAAATATGTGTTGCACAAAAGTTTTCTCCAAGGCTTTGCGTTTTTCATATCGTCAACGCTGAACAATTCCTGGAAACTCATTCTGCCTATACGTGCAACCGCATCAAGAGTTGTAAGTGCAAGAGCAGAAACACACATTGTCATAAATACTGTTGAGAAATGAACCGAAAGTCCCATTTTTTCAAAGAAGCCTGCAACACCGCTTGAAAAAATTTGGAAAGGAGTACCCTCGGCAGGAATACCGTTTTTAGCGGCAGCGCCTGCAACGCAAAGTGCAAGAACTGCAAGCACGCTTTCAAGAATCATTGCGCCGTAACCTACCTTAAGCATATCCTTTTCATTAGCGATTGTTTTAGACGAAGTACCTGATGAAACAAGTGAATGAAATCCTGATACTGCACCGCAGGCAACTGTTACAAACAAAATAGGAAACATCGTGCCGAGTTGCTCATTTTTGAAGCCTGTAAATACAGGTAAATTCATTGTCGGATGACCGATAATAAGGCCTAAAGCGGCACCTGCAATCATACAAGCAAACATAATAGTTGTCATATAGTCACGAGGCTGTTTCATAAGCCAAATCGGCATAATGGCAGCAATAAAGATATATGCAAATACAATATAACTCCAGCCATCTTTGCCAAGAATAATAGGCACTTTCATTCCTATTGCAAACGAAATTACAATAAACACAACGCCTAATACAAATTCTTTCCAGCCTGAGAAATTAAACTTCTTTTGAATAAGACCGAAAACAACTGCAAAAAGCATAAACATAATCGATACCATACCTGCCGAGCCGTTTGTTGAAGCGGCTGCAAGCTTTGCGCCCGTGGCAGCGTCAAATGCAGTAAATGTACCTGAAACCATATCGGCAAATACTGCGATAATCAAAAGTGAGAAAAGCCAACAGAAAAGCAGGAATAGTTTTCTGCCAAGCTTACCGATATACTTTTCAATAAGCATACCCATTGATTTACCCTGATTTTTAACCGATGCGTAAAGTGCGCCGAAATCCGTCACAGCACCAAAAAATACACCGCCGATAAGAATCCAAAGCAAAACAGGGAGCCAACCAAACACAGCCGCCTGAATAGCACCTGTTACAGGTCCGGCGCCGGCAATAGATGAAAACTGATGTGAAAATACCGTCCAACCGTTAGTCGGAACATAGT
>DAVZKM010000265.1:0-1841 GCA_052272245.1 Eubacterium sp. | reverse complement strand
TTAACAGCTGGGGTATCTTCTATCTTGAGAACGAGAAGGGACAGCAACAATTCCTCTTCAGGATAACAATATGCCTCTTTTAAACTGCATTATACCGGTGCTTTTATTTGTAAGCCTTGAAATAATAGCTGCAATACTGAGCATTAAAAGCGTTAAATTCAGAAATCTTATTCAGGGCAAACCTATTGTTATTATTGATAAAGGTAAAATAGACGAAAAAAAATTGAAACAGTTACGATTTACCGTTGACGATTTGTGCGACGCTTTAAGGCAACAGGGTTATTGGGATATTGCAGAAGTACAAAATGCCGTAATTGAAACAAACGGAAGCATCAGCGCCGAAAATTGGGAAAAATACAAACCTTTAACTCCCGACAACGTAAAAATAAGCGTTGATGACAAGGGGCTTCACACGGCAATAGTTATTGACGGAAAACCTGTCGAGGAATATTTTAAAGATAAAAGCATTAAGCAAAGCGAAATTGAATTACTATTAAAAACGAACGGCAAAGAAGCAAACAAGCTTTTATTAATGACTGTTGATGATAACGGGAATGTTTACACAGTAAGAAAGGCGAGCACAAAATGAAAAAGATATATATTGCAATAGCGCTTTTAATAGTATGTTCGGGGGTTTGCATTATTGAACAGGCAACAATTAATAAAGTATACAGCGAAACAACAAGTATTATAAATACGGCATTAGACTTAAACGAGCAAAAAGATTTTTTAAAAGCTAAAAGTCAATGCAAAAAGCTCAGAAAAACTTGGAACAAGAGCTATCCGTATTTATCTGCAATGATAGATCACTCACAGCTTGACGGTGCAAGTGCGGCAATAAAAGCGACAAAAGATATAAGCAAAGACGATGAAGATGAACTAAGTGAAAAACTGATTGAAGCAAAAAATGAAATTCAACTGTTAAAGGAAAATCAATCAATAACCTTAGGAAATATATTTTAACAAAACAAGATGAACACTTTTGCATTTAAAACATAGGATAGTTTAGAAAATGTGAAAGGGGGTCGACCTAATGGGTTGCGGATGCAATAACTTTGGTTGTGGTTCATCTTGGATTATCATCCTCATTATCATCTTACTCCTCTGCGGCGGTTGCGGTGGCGGTTGCGGCAACAATGATTGCGGCTGCGGTTGCTAACGTCATATTTCATTGGGGGTGCCGAAGCGAAAGCTTCGGCACTTTTTCGTTACGAACAAAAAGCAGCGCAAAAGCGATTAAAATTTCTTTTTTTAAAATCTTAAAATTTTATTGTACTTCTCTATTGACAAATCAAGTTAGTTTGTTAAACTAACTATTAAAGGGCTATATTTTACAATTGTTCTTTATATATTTATAAAAAAGCTTTTTAAAAAAATTTGGAGTTAAAATGAACATTAAAGATTTAGAAATAGGCAAAAGTGCAAAAATAACCAAAGTAGGCGGCGAAGGTGCCTTAAGGCAGCATTTTCTTGATATGGGTCTTATTCCCGGAGCTCAAATTACAATGATAAAATTTGCGCCTATGGGTGACCCCGTTGAAATTAAAATTCACGGCTATGAATTGACACTAAGACTTGCCGATGCAGAAAAAATAGAAATTGACAAGCCATATACCACAAAAACTGACAACAATATTGATACAAGGAAAAAGGACATTTCCCATCCGGGCTTAGGTGAGGGAGGCAAATTTCACACAAAAGCTGACGAAAACCCTTTGCCCGACGGCACAAAACTGACCTTTGCTCTTGCGGGAAACCAAAACTGCGGCAACCATCTTCATTTTCTTTACATCCATCATCTGTTCCGACTAAAACAAAATCATCGTTCGCATAGCATCCTG
>DAVZKM010000264.1:0-1877 GCA_052272245.1 Eubacterium sp. | reverse complement strand
CTGTCGACTTTTTTTATCTCCAATGTATCCATACAGGTAAATCACCTCACAATTCTGATTTGTCGATTTATTGTTTTTAATAATTATATCATCATAACAATAAATTGTCTATTGATATTTTATCTACCACCAGCCTTTCCAAACATCTTCTGCTTGAATTCACAGCTTGTAACAAAATCATCTCCAACCTTGTTTTTATCACTTAAACGCACTTGATAAATGGATTAAGTTTATATATAATAAATTTAGATAAGTATACGCAAAATAAGTGATTTTATTGAGAGGGAAAATTATGTATAGTGTACTTGTAGTTGATGACGAGATACGTCAGAGAGAAGCAATTATTAAAAGCGTAAATTGGGAAAAAGCCGGATTTAAAGTTGTAGGCGACGCTGAAAACGGAATTGAAGCGCTTGAACTTCTTGATAAGCTGGAACCTGATTTGATTTTAACCGATATCAAAATGCCGCTTATGACAGGACTTGAACTTGCAAGCAAGGCAAGAGAAATAAGACCTGCCGCAAAACTTGTTATTTTAAGCGGATACGATGATTTTGAATATGCGCAGGAAGCGTTCAAATATAATGTTATCCGTTATCTTTTAAAACCCATTTCCGCAAACGAAATCAGCGAAGAATTCGTAAAAATCAAAGCGGAAATGGATGAAGAATTTGAAAGGCTTAAAACAGGAACATCAAACGAAGAAACCGAGTTAAGACTTAAAAAAACGGAATTTCTTTTGCCGTTGCTTTTAGGAACAGGAGAGGATATTTATACGCCTCAAGAACTGAAAGGCAGTGCTAAAAGGTTAGGACTTATTAAAAGCGACAATGACTGCTACAGCGTTGTTGTGTCAAAATTCAAGACTTTCAGCGGTGAAAACTGTACCGAGGCACATCATATTGATTTTGTGAACAGCATTGTAGGAAAATATGCAAATTGCGAAAGTTTTTTTGTAAACGGCAGAATCGTTACGCTTGTGACGAGCGAAGCAGAAGAAATGTCAACAAAATTAAGACTTCCTGTAATTGAGCTTGTGCAAAGCGCAAAAAAGCTTTTCGACCAAAAGTGCACAATCGGTATCAGCCAAACAGTTGAAAGTCCGGCGCTTTTGTCGCTCGCTTGCGCTCAGGCTATCACGGCAAGACGATACACCTCTGACGGTGCAGGCGATATCAGATTTATTAACGATCAGGAACGCAAAAGCATATACGAACTTGAGGACATAGAAAAGTCGGTTCATAAGCTTGAGCAGCTTTTAAAAATAGGCAACAGGGAAGAAATAAGTGAATTTCTTAATGATATGTTATCAAATAAAAGTCGTGATGAAATAAATTATTTAATTATTCAAATACTTGCAACGGCGCACAGATGTGTAAGCGTTTTATCTGACAATGACGCATTATCTGAGCTTTTCTCATCAAATAATCCTTTCACCTCTCGCCTATCATTTGATTTTAACGAGCAGTATAAAAAAGAACTAATATCGCTTTGCCTTGATGCAAGGGATATAATTTCACGTTCGCAAAGGCACGAAAGCGAAACAATTTGTGACAGGGCGCTCCAAATTATAAATGATGAATATATGAACGAGGATTTATCATTGACCGACGCAAGCGACAAACTGGGTGTAAGTCCAAACTATTTAAGTGCTCTTATAAAGAAGACGAAGTCGCAAAATTTTATTGCCCTTGTTACGGAACGCAGAATGAAAGCGGCAAGCGATTTACTGTTGTGTACGTCAATGAAAATTTTTGAAATATCACAAAAATGCGGATACAGCGACCAGCACTATTTCAGTTATTGCTTTAAAAAATATTATGGTATGTCACCGAACAAATACAGAGAGGAGCATTTAGGAAAAAACGATGTTTAAG
>DAVZKM010000263.1:0-1905 GCA_052272245.1 Eubacterium sp. | reverse complement strand
TATGATTTTGACTTCGGGTTAAGAGTGCAGGGGTATTGACCGAGACGCATTGTGCCGCCCATATCGGTAACCTCTTTTTGCTCAGGCAAAATGTCAATAACAGGGTACGGCGTTTCGGGATTGATTTCAGCCGAATTTGCGTCATTCATACCAAGCACGTGCCTTGCAAATTCAATAATTGCAATCTGCATACCAAGGCAAATGCCAAGATAAGGAATGCCGTGAGTTCTTGCATATTGGCAAGCGTTAATCTTGCCCTCAATTCCTCTGCTGCCGAAACCGCCCGGAACAAGAATACCGTCAACGCCGCCTAAAATTTCGTTAAGGTCAACGTCGCCTTCAAGTGTTTCTGAGTCAATCCAATTAATGTCAACCGCACTTCTCGTTTCAATTCCGCCGTGCTTTAAAGCCTCGTTTACCGAAATGTAGCTGTCGTGAAGCTCAACATATTTACCGACCATTGCGATTTTAACCGTCTGCTTAGGATTTCTCAACGCCTCAAGCATATGCTCCCAATCCGAAAGGTCACGCTCGCCGCATTCGATGCCGAGCTTTTTAATTACAACATCATCCATATGTTGCTCTTTAAGCATCATAGGCACGGCATAAAGAATGTCGCAGTTGTTGTTTTCAATTACACATTCCTTGTCAACATTACAGAAAAGCGCAATTTTATTTTTAATATCGTCTGTAAGCGGGTGCTCCGTTCTGCAAACAATAATGTCAGGGCTGATACCGATAGAAAGCATTTCCTTAACCGAGTGCTGAGTGGGTTTGCTCTTAAGCTCGTCAGAAGCGGCAAGATAAGGAACAAGAGTTACGTGAATGAAAAGGCAGTTTTCTCTGCCGACCTCAACCGCAAATTGACGTATTGCTTCAAGAAACGGCTGGGATTCGATATCGCCGACCGTACCGCCGATTTCAACAAGGCAAATGTCAGCGCCCGTGTCTGCATTTCTGTTAATATAGCGCTTAATCTCGTTTGTTACGTGAGGAATAATCTGAATAGTCTGTCCGCCGTAAACGCCCTTTCTTTCGTCCGATATAACCTTCCAATAAACTCTGCCTGATGTAAGGTTCGAGTTTTGCGAAAGGCTCTCGTCAATAAATCTTTCGTAATGGCCGAGGTCAAGGTCGGTTTCCGCACCGTCATCTGTTACGAAAACCTCGCCGTGCTGAACAGGGTTCATAGTACCCGGGTCAACGTTAAGATACGGGTCAAGCTTTTGCGCCGTAACTTTTAAGCCACGTGATTTTAAAAGTCTGCCGAGTGATGCTGCGGTAATGCCCTTGCCAAGACCCGATACAACGCCGCCGGTAATGAAAATATACTTCGTTTTGTTCATCAAATCACCTCTGAAAGTAAAAATAAAAATAAGATAAAAAATTAAAATAAAAAACGGCTGTACGCACTGGTACAACCGTCTGTACTTATATATTATAAAGCAGTTTATTCTCTATTTCAATAGGAAATTGTGATTTTTTTAAATTTTTTTCAGCACGAGCAGGTGAGCCTTACTCCGAGTTTTTTAAGCACGTTTTCGTCAACCTGCGCAAGCATAACTGATGAATGCATTTCGCAATTTTTAAGCTTTGAAAGCTGATTTAGCGCAAGCTTTGCTTTTTCGTCATTCACTGCCGAAATTGAAAGCGCAATAAGCGTTTCGTCTGTATGAAGCCGTGGGTTTTTGTTGCCCAAATGATTGATTTTAAGTTCCTGAATAGGCTTGATAACTTCGGGCGCAATAAGAAGAATATCATCGTCAATTCCCGCAAGCGCCTTTAAAGCGTTCAAAAGCATAGCCGAAGCACAGCCTAAAAGCGCAGATGTTTTTCCTTTAACGATTGTTCCGTCGCTTAACTCGATTGCCGCAGCAGGCGCACCTGTTGTTTCTTCAAGCCTTG
>DAVZKM010000262.1:0-1940 GCA_052272245.1 Eubacterium sp. | reverse complement strand
CTATCCACCGGGAAGTCCGATTATTGCACCGGGAGAGGTTATAAGCAAGGAATTAATCGCTCAAATTGAAGAATTGTATAAAAACGGAGTAAATATATTATCCGACAATAATTTACTGCCGTTAAAAATATTGACAAAGAAGCAATATTAATGTAAAATAACAATATAAATTTAAGAAAGAGGTGTTTCTTTTGAAGAGAATCAACACTTTAAGCTCACGCAATCTTTGCGAATCAGCTAAAAAAGGCGGCTGCGGCGAATGTCAGACATCTTGCCAATCAGCAAGCAAGACTTCTTGTTCAGTAGCCAACCAGAAATGCGAACAGCTTAAGAAGTAAATAGATGAAACCAAGGTGGGCTTTTGTCCCACCTTTTTCATTGAAATAAAACTACGGAGTAATTTAATGATACACGCTTATAAAATGAACGGCTATAATATCATTCTTGACCAAAACAGCGGTTGCGTTCACTCGGTTGACGAGGCAACATATGATATTATAACTATGTATGAATCACACACAAAAGACGATATAAAAAAGCACATATTAAATAAATACAAAAACGATGATGACGTAACCGAAGAAGACATTGAGCTTTGCTTTGATGATATAGAGGCGCTCAAGGCTGATGGCAGGCTTTTTGCGCAGGATACCTTTGAAGCTACGGCAAAACAGTTTAAAAAAAGACAGGGTGTTATAAAAGCTATTTGCCTTCACGTTGCTCATGACTGCAATTTAGCTTGCAAATATTGTTTTGCCGGCAAGGGTGAATACGACGGTCCCAAAGGCTTGATGAGCCTTGAAACAGGCAAAAGAGCGCTTGATTTTCTCATTGAGCAATCGGGCACAAGAAGAAATCTTGAAGTCGACTTTTTCGGCGGCGAGCCGCTTCTTAATTGGGAGGTTTGCAAAGAGCTTGTTAAATACGGACGTGAACAGGAAAAGAAATACAATAAAAATTTTCGTTTTACTCTCACAACAAACGGAATTTTAATTAACGATGATGTTATTGATTTTTGCAACAAGGAAATGGGAAATGTTGTTTTATCCCTTGACGGAAGAAAATCCACCAATGACGCCATGAGGGTTTCAAGAAACGGAAAAGGCTCATATGATTTAATAGTTGATAAGTTCAAAAAATTTGCCGATTCACGTAATCAAAAGGATTATTATATGCGTGGAACATATACAAGAAATAATCTTGACTTTGCAAACGATATCATTCATATGGCAGATTTAGGATTTAAAGAGCTTTCTATTGAGCCGGTTGTGTCTGACCCAAAAGAGCCTTATGCGCTTAGGGAAGAAGATTTACCTATTCTTAAAGAACAGTATCAAATCTTAGCTGACGAAATGCTTAAACGTTACAGAAACGGCAAAGGGTTTACTTTTTATCATTATATGATTGACCTTGATGCGGGTCCCTGCATTGTAAAAAGAGTTTCAGGTTGCGGTGTAGGCACGGAATATATGGCTGTCACTCCTACAGGCGAGCTTTACCCTTGCCACCAATTCGTTGGCGACGAAAAATTCTTGCTCGGTGACATTTGGAAAGGAGTCACAAACAAAAAAGTTCTTGAGCAGTTTGAAGAATGCAATGTTTATTCTCACAAAGAGTGCAAAGATTGCTTTGCAAAGCTTTATTGTTCCGGCGGTTGCGCCGCAAATGCTTATCACACAACAGGAAGCGTAAACGGCGTTTACGACTTTGGTTGTGAGCTTCACAGAAAGCGCATTGAATGTGCAATTATGCTGAAGGTTGCCGAAGCCGAGGAAGGCTTGAAAGTAGAATACTAAAAGATTAACGGAGCTGCCGAATGACAGCTCCGTTAATCTTTTAGTCCTTATATTTTTGCTTTTTAATATCAAGGTGTGAGAGACCGATATAATCAGGCAAACCGTTTCTGACACACCCTTTTTTGGGTTACTATGCAGCCGTTT
>DAVZKM010000261.1:0-1951 GCA_052272245.1 Eubacterium sp. | reverse complement strand
TGTAATCTCTCTTGCACGGTCAGGACGGAAGTTAAAGAAGATAACGCTGTCGTCCGCCTTAACTCTGCCTTCGCTGCCGCCGATAACGGTAGGAAGCACAAATTCATCTGTAAGGTGCTTGCCGTCCTCGTCAACAGTTTCATAAGAAGCCTTAACCGCCTCAACTGCATTGTCAGCCTGAATACCCTCACCGTAAACAATAGCAGCATAAGCCTTTTCGACTCTATCCCAAATATTGTCACGGTCCATAGCGTAAAATCTGCCCATTACAGAAGCGATTTTGCCTACGCCGATTTCCTTCATTTTATCCTCAAGTTCACTGAGATATTCAACGGCAGATGCAGGCGGAACGTCACGACCGTCAAGAAGAGCGTGAACGTAAACATTCTCTACACCGTTATTTTTAGCCATTTGAAGAAGATGATAAAGATGCTCTGAATGAGAATGAACACCACCGGGTGAAACAAGACCGATAAGGTGAAGAGCCTTGCCCTTAGCATTATCCATAGCGCCCTTAAGAGCAGGATTTTTTTCAGCGTCGCCGTCCTCAAACGCCTTTGTTATTCTTGTGAGCGGCTGATATACAACTCTGCCGGCACCGATATTTGTATGACCTACTTCAGAGTTACCCATCTGGCCGTCAGGAAGACCTACATCAAGTCCGCTTGCTCCGATATAAGTCATTGGATATTCAGCCATAAGCTTATCAAGGTTAGGCTTTTTTGCCATAGCGATTGCATTGCCGTAATCGCTGTCATTCTTGCCGTAACCGTCCATTATACATAATACAACAGGTTTTTTCATTAGTATTCCTCCATATTGTTTTTCACAAAAAGTGGGTATGCCGAAACACACCCACCACAAATTTGTTTAATTATTTGCTTGCAGCCTTAACGATAATTGAGAAGTCCTCAGCCTTAAGTGAAGCGCCGCCGATAAGTCCGCCGTCAACATTTACTTTTGAAGTAAGCTCGTCAGCATTCTTAGCGTTCATTGAGCCGCCATACTGAATTGTTACTGTTTCTGCAACATCAGCACCGTAAGCCTCTGCAATAGCCGCACGAACATATCCGTTACCCTCGTCAGCCTGATCAGCAGTAGCAGTCTTGCCAGTACCGATTGCCCATATTGGTTCGTAAGCAATTACAACGTTCTTAAGCTGTTCTGCCGTCACGTTTGTAAGCGCCATCTTTGTTTGATACTTAAGAAGTGTCTCTGTATAACCAAGCTCTCTCTGCTCAAGAGTTTCACCAACGCAGATGATTGGCTTCAAGCCTTTTTCAAGAGCCTTAAGAGTTCTGAGATTTACTGTTTGGTCTGTTTCACCGAAATATGTTCTTCTCTCGCTGTGACCGATTACAACGTATTCAACGCCAAGCTCAACGAGCATATCTGCCGAAACCTCGCCTGTGAAAGCACCGCTGTCCTTAAAGTGAACGTTTTCTGCGCCGATTTTAATATTAGAACCCTTAGCAGCTTCAACTGCTGCAGGAACATCTACGAAAGGAACGCAAAGTACAACCTCGCAATCAGCATCGGCAACAAGCGGTTTCATCTCATTGATGAGAGCAGTTGTCTGTGCAGGAGTGTTGTTCATTTTCCAGTTACCGGCAATAATTGCCTTACGAAGAGTTTTATTCATAATAGTTACCTCTTTAAAAATTCATATTACATTTTGGCTTCCCATTTAGAGAAGGCTTTAATTATTTGTCTTGAAGTGCACAGATACCCGGAAGGTCTTTACCCTCAAGGAATTCAAGCGATGCGCCGCCGCCTGTCGAAATGTGGCTCATCTTATCCGCAAAGCCAAGCTTTGTTACAGCTGCAACTGAGTCACCGCCGCCGATAATTGAGATAGCGCCTGAATCAGCAACTGCCTTAGCAACACAAATTGTGCCTGCTGCAAAGTTTTCCCATTCTGAAACGCCCATAGGACCGTTCCAAATTACCG
>DAVZKM010000260.1:0-1952 GCA_052272245.1 Eubacterium sp. | reverse complement strand
TTAAGGTCAGAGGTAGCAAATCTGCCGCCGTCAAGCTGAACCATAGGACGGATATCAGGAGGAATTACAGGAATAGCGTCAAGAATCATCCATTCAAGCTTATTGCCGCTATGGTAGAAAGCATCAACAACATCAAGTCTTTTAAGAAGTCTTACTCTCTTTTGACCTGTAGCTCCTTCAAGTTCTGCAGTAAGTTCATCACGAAGCTGAGCAACATCAATTCCCTGAAGAAGCTCTTTAACAGCCTCAGCGCCCATACCTGCCTTGAAGTCATCCTCGTATCTTTCTCTCATTTCAGCATATTCTTTTTCATTAAGAATCTGCATCTTTTCAAGTGGGGTGTCACCGGGATCGGTAACAATGTAAAGCGCAAAATAAAGCACCTTTTCAAGGTATCTCGGGCTGATATCAAGTACAAGACCGAGGCGGCTCGGAATACCCTTAAAATACCAAATATGAGAAACAGGAGCTGCAAGCTCGATATGACCCATACGTTCACGTCTTACTTTTGAACGTGTAATTTCAACACCGCAGCGCTCACAGACTTTTCCCTTATAACGAACTCTCTTATATTTACCGCAATGACATTCCCAGTCCTTCATAGGTCCGAAAATTCTTTCGCAGAAAAGACCGTCACGTTCAGGCTTAAGAGTTCTGTAGTTTATTGTTTCAGGCTTTGTTACTTCGCCGTAAGACCATTCACGAATCTGCTCCGGTGAAGCAAGGCCGATTTTTATTGAACTGAATTCGTTTTCATAATTATCCATATGGAAGCACTCCTTTATATTAGTTAGTTGCGGAAGTCTTATCAGAATTATTCATCGTCTGAAGAATCGTCGCCGAAGTCGAAACCATAATCATCATCTGATTCGTTTTCGCCATCTGCAAACAAATCATCAAAGCCATCTGACTGACCTGCTTCCTGTTCACCTTCAGCATTTTCTACTCCAAAGCCTTCTTGACCCTCAAAATCATTTACTGTTGTAAATGCTTGTTCATCGATTGGCTGAATACCTGAACCGTCATCAAGGTCTTGCTTAAGCTCAACCTCGTTTCCATCCTTATCGAGAACCTTAGTGTCAAGACCGAGTGCCTGAAGTTCTTTGAAGAGAACCTTGAATGACTCAGGTGTGCCTGCCGCAGGAATATTCTCGCCTTTTACGATTGACTCGTAAGTACGAACACGACCGACAACGTCATCGGACTTAATTGTAATAATTTCTTGAAGAGTATAAGCTGCACCATAAGCTTCAAGCGCCCAAACTTCCATTTCACCGAAACGCTGACCGCCGAACTGAGCTTTACCGCCGAGCGGTTGCTGAGTTACAAGGCTGTAAGGACCTGTTGAACGAGCGTGAATCTTATCATCAACAAGGTGATGGAGTTTAAGATAATACATATAACCTACTGTGATACGGTTATCAAACTTCTCACCTGTACGACCATCGATAAGTTCTGTCTTACCGTCATATACCTTCTTTCCGTTTTCATCGATATAGTAACCGATATCGGCTTCTTTAAGGCATTCACGAATATCTTCCTCGTGAGCACCGTCGAATACAGGAGTCATCATCTTCCAGCCAAGAGCCATAGCTGCATAGCCGAGATGAACCTCAAGTACCTGACCGATATTCATACGTGAAGGTACGCCGAGAGGGTTAAGAACAATATCAAGAGGTCTGCCGTCAGGAAGGAATGGCATATCCTCCTGAGGTAAAATTCTTGAAACAACACCTTTGTTACCGTGACGACCTGCCATCTTATCGCCGACTTGAATTTTACGCTTTTGAGCAATATATACTCTAACCACTTTATTTACACCCGGTGAAAGCTCATCGCTGTTTGCACGGGTAAATACCTTAACGTCAACAACAATACCGTATTCGCCATGCGGAATACGCATTGATGTATCTATTCTTAATACTATGTAGATAGCTGCTGCCTCTGATAAG
>DAVZKM010000259.1:0-2036 GCA_052272245.1 Eubacterium sp. | reverse complement strand
TCATCAGACAACTTCTTGCAGTGGAAGAGACTCAATTTGGCTATAATGGTCCGAACCTGAAAGTTACTGCGTTGTTTGACCCAAGCATTGACAACAATGGCGGAGTTCAATTTAAGGAAGATGGACTTGCGGAAATAATCGGCGATTACAATGAAAAGTACAACCAAGATTTTGCCATACCTACATTTGCTAAAATGAAAAAGGATATAGCGGCTCGTCTTGCACATAAAAAACCGTATGAAAGAATTGCAAACGAACCTGAAAAACAAATCGATTTACTTATAGTTGTTGACCAAATGCTTACAGGCTTTGACTCAAAGTGGATTAACACATTATATATGGATAAGGTTCTTCAGTATGAAAACATAATTCAGGCGTTTTCTCGTACTAATCGTTTGTTTGGACCGGATAAACCATTCGGTACAATTCGTTATTATCGTAAGCCACACACTATGGAAAGGAACGTTAACGCTGCTGTAAAGTTGTATTCAGGCGACAGACCTCTCGGTTTGTTTGTTCAGCATCTTGCGGAAAACTTAAAGCAAATGAATAGGCTTTACGAAAGCGTTTCTGATTTGTTCCATAATGCCGGAATTGAAAACTTTGAAAAGTTACCGGATGATGTTTCAGCTTGCAGGAAATTCGCAAAAGATTTCAATGAGTTTAACGAATATTTAGAAGCAGCGAAAATTCAAGGCTTCAAATGGAGTGTTTCTTCTTATGTTGATGAATCAACCGGAGAAGTTATTGATGTGACTATTGATGAGAACACATATTTGATATTGGCTCTCAGATACAAGGAATTGACCAGTGGTGGCGGTGGTACAGACGGCGGTGATGACGTCCCTTATGACCTTGTTGGTTATATCACTGAAATTGACACCGGCTTAATTGACTCTGATTATATGAACTCTCGTTTTGACAAATACATTAAATTGCTAAATGCCGAAGGAACAACGCAAGAAGCGATAGAGCAAGCGGAAACTGAGCTACATAAAACATTTGCCACCCTTTCTCAAGAGGAACAGAAATATGCAAATATTTTCCTTCACGATATTCAAAGAGGCGATGTTATTGTCGAGGAAGGTAAATCATTGAGAGATTATATCAACGAATACCTGTACAAAGCAAGGAATGACCAAATTCACAGAATTGCTATTGCATTAGGCATAAATGAAGATTTGCTTAGAAATATTATGAGCTTGAAGCTTAACGAAAACAATCTCAATGAATTTGGCAGATATGATGAGTTGAAAAAGACTGTCGATAAAGCAGTAGCAAAGAATTATTTTGAAAAAATAGAGGGAACTAAAATAATACCACCCAAAGTCAATGTAAAGGTTGACAAGTTACTTCGTGATTTTATTATCAGTGGCGGTTATGAAATTCCAATGCCGACAGATGATGAATAATCAAGTGCTTATTTGAGTCAAGGGGTTATCCCCTTGGCTCTTTTTTCGTTATTCTTGGGAACAGCGTAAGTTCTCTGAGTTATATGAAAAGGTAAGCCGAAAGAATGATTTGACATACGGGAAAGATGACATTATTTCGGTTGCCAATATGTATTTCAAAGAGGATTCATATATCACGGATGAAAGTTACTTGCTCACCTATAATATTTTTGAGCTTGGCGATATTGCTTTTGAGGGAAATAAAAGCAAAAACTATGCTCACGGTCGCTTTGTTGAGAATACTATTGGAAACGGCATAGTTTCACACGTTTTTGATGTATTCAAGCCTATAATGAAACCTTATGATTTGCAGTTTTGGAAGTATGCTATCAACAATGAACAACTTATGGGCGGCATACTTTTGAGAAGCACAAAGGCATCAACGATGATGACTAACCTTGTAGCAAACGATTTTTTGCAGGAAACTTTTTTGATGCCGACTTATCCTGAACAGCAAAAAATAGGTGCTTTCTTTCAGGAACTTGACACCCTTATCACCCTTCATCAGCGTGAGCTTATCATACGAATTTGGGAGGTAACAAGTGTTAAACGAAATGAATGAAAATAATCTGTTCTGTGACTATT
>DAVZKM010000258.1:0-2036 GCA_052272245.1 Eubacterium sp. | reverse complement strand
ACGTTGAAACGGAAAAGAACGATATCCCCATCCTTCATAACGTACTCCTTGCCCTCACTTCTGACAAGACCTTTTTCTTTTGCTGCCGCCATACTTCCGCAAGCCATCAAATCATCGAATGAAACAACCTCGGCTCTGATAAATCCACGTTCAAAATCGGTGTGAATTTTACCTGCCGCCTGCGGTGCTTTAGTTCCTTTTTTAATTGTCCAAGCTCTAACCTCAGGCTTGCCTGCCGTAAGATAAGAGATTAAGCCTAAAAGAGAGTAACTCTTTTTAATAAGTCTGTCAAGACCGCTCTTTTCAAGCCCCATATCTGCAAGGAACATCGATTTTTCTTCATCGTCAAGCTGAGCAATCTCCGCTTCCATTTCTGCACAGATGGGAAGTGTTTCGGCGCCCTCGCTTTTTGCTATTTCTTCAACAGCTTTATAATACTTGTTATTGTCAATTCCGTCAATGAAATCGTTTTCACCCATATTGCAAGCGTAAATTACCGGCTTAATTGTTAAGAGCGAAACTTCTTTTAAATATTCTTGCTCTTCTTCACTTATTTCAACGCTTCTTGCTGTCTTGCCGTTTTCCATTTCGCCGGCAAGTCTTTCAAGAAATTCTACTTCGCCGGCAAGCTTTTTGTCGCCTTTCATAGCTTTTTTTCTTGAGTCGATTCTTCTTGAAAGAATGTCAAGGTCGGAAAGAACAAGCTCAAGATTAATTGTGTCAATATCTCTTGCGGGGTCAACACTTCCGTCAACGTGGGTGATATCGTCATTTTCAAAGCAACGAACAACGTGAATAATTGCGTCAACTTCTCTGATATGAGATAAAAATTTGTTTCCGAGACCCTCTCCCTGCGAGGCGCCTTTTACAAGACCTGCGATATCAACAAATTCAATAGTTGCGGGAGTGAATTTGTCCGGGTTATACATTTCGGCAAGTTTATCAAGCCTTTCGTCAGGAACACTTACCATACCTACATTAGGCTCAATTGTGCAAAACGGATAATTAGCACTTTGAGCGCCTGCATTAGTGATTGCGTTGAATAATGTACTCTTGCCAACATTTGGCAAACCGACAATACCGAGCTTCATTTATATTCTCCTTTGTTGTTTTAATTAATACCTATAAAGTATATAACAAAAATATTTTTTTTACAAGTCCAAATTATGTTGATTTTATTTCTTGACTTTATTAGACAAATAATATATTATATCTTTAATATTTTTTTATATATCTATTTTTGTAAAAGGAGAGTGGGAAATATGAAGCTTAACGGTTCCCAAATCGTTCTTGAAGTGTTAAAAGAGCAGGGTGTAGATACTATTTTCGGTTACCCCGGCGGAACGATTCTCAACATATTCGATGAATTATATAAATACGGCGATACATTTAAGCATATACTTACTGCTCACGAGCAGGGTGCTTCTCATGCGGCTGACGGTTATGCAAGAGCTACAGGCAAAGTAGGTGTTTGCTTTGCAACATCAGGCCCCGGCGCTACAAATCTTGTAACAGGCATTGCAACTGCCTATATGGATTCTGTTCCGGTCGTAGCTATTACCTGTAACTATGCAACTTCCGGTCTCGGCAGAGATTCATTTCAAGAGGTTGATATTTGTGGTATCACTATGCCTATTACTAAACATAATTTTCAAATTAAAAGCGTAGATGAACTTGCAGATACTATTCGTCGTGCATTCTCCATTGCTCAAAGCGGAAGAAAAGGTCCTGTTCTTATTGATATTCCTAAAGATATTACTGCGGCTGAGTGCGAATATACACCTATGCCTAAAGTTGAAGCTGAAAAGGCAAAAGAACCTAAGAAAAGTGCTGTTGAAAGAGCAGTTGAGCTTATAAAAAATGCTAAGAAACCTCTTATTTATGTAGGCGGCGGAGCTGTCCTTTCAAATGTAGGTGAGGATTTGGTTACCTTTGCTGAAAAGATTGACGCTCCTGTTGCTTCAAGCCTTATGGGTCTTGGCGCATTTCCTTATGATAACCCGCTCCATCTCGGCCTTATCGTATGCAGGCAGTTG
>DAVZKM010000257.1:0-2053 GCA_052272245.1 Eubacterium sp. | reverse complement strand
CCCAAGCGCCACAAGCCACCTCCCTGGGTAGCAAGCCATACTCCTTTTCAAATTCCGCCTTAACCGCCTCGTACTTGCTCTTGTAATCATTGAGCATTTGAAGTGCCTCGGTGTCATTTGGGTGAGTGTCGCAGTAAAGTCGACATTCGTACATTGCAAAGCCAAGGGCTGAAAGTCTTTTTAATAGCTTTTTCTTTTCCATTATTTTGCCCTCCTGCCTAAAAACGGTTTGTCAAGAGTAGGAAACAGCGTACCTGCATTGAGTGCTTTGTCTGTTTCATAGCTCATTAAATCAAGTTGGAGCGGTATATATGCCATGGTTGCAGTTGCGTCAACAGGGATAGCAGGACGCAATTCATTTTTTAAAAAAGAGGGCTTGAAAAGCTCTGCATATTTTTCCATAAAATTCACCTTTCTGTATAGATTTACTCTTTATTCTATGTTTAATACTCATTTTTGCCATAATATTTTTATTTACATATAATGGAATGTGATGTTTAAAATTGATTAAATCAGGTAATCATAATAACGTAAGGTAAAGCCTTAAAGATATTTAACAGTACAAAGGTGTGATTATTTTGCTTATTAAACGAGGCGAAATTTACTATGCAGACCTTAGTCCCGTTGTAGGCAGTGAGCAGGGCGGAGTAAGACCTGTTTTGATAGTTCAAAACGACGTGGGAAATAAGTTTTCGCCGACCGTTATTGCTGCTGCTATTACCTCGCAAAAGGATAAAAGTGCACTTCCAACGCATATTGAGGTTGATGCAGGCAATTGCGGACTTGCAAAGGACAGCGTTGTGCTTTTGGAGCAAGTGAGAACAATAGACAAAAGGCGACTTAAGGAAAAAATGGGAAGCCTTGATAATACTGATATGGGTAAGGTTGACCACGCATTAACAGTAAGCTTCGGATTATAAACAGTATTATTGAATATAACAATAAGAATACTTTATTTTTCAAACAATCTTATTAATTTCTTATTTTTTTTAAAAGAGAATGAAAATAAGATTGTTTTATTTTTTCATATGTGTTAAGATAATTAAAAAGCATATAAAGGATTGATAATAAATGATGAAGATAGCTAAATTTGAAAAGATTTCCTTTGAACAGTTTGAAAAAGATTGGCTTAAAAATTTTCCTGATACAAATGACGTAAAGGCTGTGTATGACAGCATTAAGCTTCCTAAAAGAGCAACAACAGGTTCGGCAGGATATGACTTTTATGCTCCGGCAAGCATTTGCTTTGAAAAAGGAAAGTCAACTCTTGTTCCGACAGGTATTCGCTCAAAAATCGACGAGGGCTGGGTTCTTTCAATTTATCCACGCTCAGGTCTTGGTTTTAAGCATCGCTGTCAGCTTGACAATACAGTCGGAATTATTGATTCTGATTATTATAATTCTTCAAACGAGGGTCATATTATGATTAAAATAAGCTGTGACGCCCACGATGACGGTCATAAGGCTGAGGTTGCGGCAGGCGATGGGTTTGCTCAGGGTATTTTTACTCAGTTCGGTATTACAGTTGATGATGAAGCCGATGGCGTTCGTGACGGCGGCTTCGGAAGCACAACAAAATAATTTCAACGAAAAGGCGGATATTTGTCGCAGATAAATAAATTTGAAATTTTAAAGGCATTATAAAATGAAAAAAATATTTACTAAAAAAATAAATGTTGCGCTTGCTGCAATGCTTTGCTGCGCATTGTGGGGAAGTGCGTTTCCTGTTATTAAAATAGGATATAATTTTCTGAATATAGCCGGCAGCGATACATCATCGCAAATTCTTTTTGCCGGTGTCAGATTTTTCCTTGCAGGCTTTTTTACAATTCTTTTGGGCAGCATTTTTGCCGATAAATTTATTGTAATTAAGAAAAAAGAAAATTGGAAAAATGTGGCAGTTCTTGCCGTTTTCCAAACAGTTATGCAATATGTATTTTTCTATATAGGCTTGGCGCACGCTACCGGCTCAAAAAGCTCGATTTTAGATTCGACAAGCGTATTCTTTGCCGTGCTTATTTCCTGCCTTATTTTCAAGCAGGAGAGGCTGACG
>DAVZKM010000256.1:0-2054 GCA_052272245.1 Eubacterium sp. | reverse complement strand
CGGTACAAAAACCCTACATTGTACCAATCCTTTTTGTATAACTAAATAAAAATAATGAGCTGTCTCACATATTTAGTGAGACAGCTCATTTTGCGCTTTGCATCAAATTAAAGCTGGTCGGCGATTGTATAAATCATTTCCTTTGTTTTTTCCCAACCGAGGCAAGGGTCGGTAATTGATTTTCCGTAAACTCCGTCCTCAACCTTCTGGCTTCCGTCCTCAATATATGATTCAACCATGAAGCCCTTTACCATATTTTTAATATCATCGCTGTGGCGCATTGAGTGAAGAACCTCGTTTGCAATTCTTACCTGCTCAAGATATTTTTTGCCCGAATTGGAGTGGTTTGTATCAACAATAACAGCAGGATTTTTGTAATCTCCTGTGCAATATGCATCGTGAAGCTTTCTTAAATCCTCGTAGTGATAGTTAGCATGATTGTTGCCGTGCTTGCTTACGCTGCCTCTGAGAATTGCATGTGCAAGCTCATTGCCCTTGGATTCAACCTCCCATCCCCTGTAAAGAAAGGTGTGGTCGCCCTGAGCCGCCTTGATAGAATTGAGCATAATTGAAAGGTCGCCGCTTGTAGGATTTTTCATACCTACAGGAATATCAAGGCCTGATGAAACAAGCCTATGCTCCTGATTTTCAACACTTCTTGCGCCTACTGCAACGTATGAAAGAAGGTCTGAAAGATATCTGTGGTTTTCAGGATAAAGCATTTCGTCTGCGCATGTTAAGCCGGTTTGCTCAATTGCGTCCTTGTGAAGCGCACGAATCGCCTTGATTCCCTCAAGCATATCAGGCTTCTTGTCAGGGTCAGGCTGGTGAAGCATACCCTTGTAGCCGGCACCGGTTGTTCTCGGCTTACCTGTGTAAATTCTCGGGATAATCAAAATCTTGTCCTCAACATCGGTTTGAACCATTGCAAGGCGGTGAATATAATCAAGAACCGCATCGTGCCTGTCAGCCGAACACGGGCCGATAACAAGCAAAAACTTGTCACTTTCACCCTTGAAAACCTTAGCGATTTCTTCATCCCTTTTAGCCTTGATTTTTTCAGCCTCTTTTGTAAGCGGCATTTCTTTTTTTATCTCCTGCGGAACAGGAAGCTTTCTTTTGAAATTTGTGTTTGTCATCATATCCATAGTTTTGCCCTCCGATAATAACCATTATAATTGACATTTTGAATTTGTCAACCTCAAGTATCGATTTAGCACTTGAAAGTGTAACGCTTTTAAGTGCTAAAGTGTTATGTTCAAATTATACCAAAAGGTTTATAATTTGTCAATAGTAAAAATTAAGGCTGTAATTTTTGCAAAATTGCTATATTTATTGCTTACGGTTTGATTTATATACTGTTTTGTTTGCCTGAAAAAATATAATATGATATAATATATAAAGGTGATTTTATGTTAGAGCTAAAAAATATTAAGGCAAATAAGGAATATATCAAAAAAGCAAGGTCGCTTTATAACAGCGCATTCCCAAGTGCCGAACGCATTCCGTTTGATATTTTGCTTTTTAAAGCAAAGGGCAGTAACGTAATGTTTTTTGCCGTAGTTGACGGGGATGAATTTAAAGGTCTTACTTATACTGTTTGGTATAATGATATTGTTTTTATTTTTTATCTTGCCGTTGAAAAGCAGGCAAGGGGCAATGGTATCGGTTCCCAAATTCTGAATCTTATTAAAGAGGAATTTCCGTCCTGCCGTTTAGTGCTCAATATTGAAGCACTTGACGATAATGCAGGCAATAATGACGAACGTATCCGCCGCCGTGAATTTTATGTTAAAAACGGCTTTTTCGGCGCAGGTTATAATGTTAGGGAATATAGCGTAATTTATGAAAATCTTTGCTTCGCTCCAAAAGAAAGACCTGTAACAAAAGAGGAATACACCGCCTTGATTAAAGCATATCTTGGGCCTTTTATGTATCCTCTTTACAGGAAATTGAGCGAGTAGTGTTGACTTTTATTGTTTGTTGTGTTAATATATCAAACGTCGGCATTGATTGCAACGAGGGTCCACCCGTTCCCATCCCGAACACGGTAG
>DAVZKM010000255.1:0-2064 GCA_052272245.1 Eubacterium sp. | reverse complement strand
CCTTTCAACCCCCGTGCTTAAAAAAACGGACGGTAAAGGCGCACCTTATCTTGAAAAATCGGCTAAGGGCGCAAGGGTGGATAATTTTGTTGTTTATCTTAATAACGACAGCCTTGAAAAATATTATTCAAGCGTTGATTCTTATAATAATTCGGCTTCCGGCTTTATCTCGTTTTCCGATTTAAAAACGGATTATAATTTTAAGGTTATCGGTGCTTTTTATACCAATACCAAGGCAAGCGACGATAACGGCTACGTCTTCCCTTATAATGTTACGGAGCAAATGGAGCCGTCAAGCGCACTTGAGTTTTATACTATGCTTCATTATCGCTTTTTGTATGATACCGGCGCCTCGCCGATAAGAAGCGATAAACTTATCACAATTTCCTGCCCGACTTCTTACCATAAGGATTTCAGGTTTGTTGTTGTGGGCGTTGCAAGGGATGATGATAAAAAGCTTACCGCATCTCCTAAAAAACTTATCCGCTATCCTCAGGTTATTTGCGATGAAAAGGGAATCAGAAATCACTTTGCCTCGGCTAAGCCGTGGTATCCTCAAATCGTTGTAACCGCCAAAAAGGACAACACAACCGCAACTAAGATTGTCGATACAAAATAAGCAACGCTTGGCCGCTGCTTATTTTTTTGTTTTCTGTAATTATGTAATTATTTGTTACAATATGTAAAAAAATATTAAAATTTTGTAAATTATTTTTGTTTAAAATCAATGTAATTCTATTGACAGGGCGATTTATTAATGTTATAATGTACCCAAATAATTAGGTTAATAGGGTAACTATACCCTATTGGCAAATGCAAGGGCAATTTTGCTTGCCTTGCCGTGCGTTTTTGGTCAGGTAAACAGCGGCATTCCGGCGAACAAAGGCGCACCTGCAATTTTAAGGAGGAAAAGAAAATGAAAAAAAGGCTTCCCAAAAAGATTTTGGCTGCTTTTCTCGCTGCAATGATGGTTGTAACGTCTGTTCCGTTTTCTGCTATTACCGCATTTGCAGCTAACGGCTACGTAGATGTTGCCAATGATGAAAAAATTCAGGCAGTTGAAACTGCTATGAAGAAGTTTCAGTCTGTTCTTGCCGAGGATAAGTCATATTCTAATGTAGGTCCTGCATATGCTGCATATGTTGCCTGCCAGCAGGGTCTTGACGCTTATATTTACGGCGGTGAGAGTAATGCTCTTGACGGTTTAGCAGATAAGCTTAATACTGCGGTAGACGCAATAACGGAATTCACCGGTGTTAAGGCTAATACAGGCAAGTATCGTCAGGTTAAGGTATATGCAAACGATGATACAGGCTTTGACGAAGAAACTTATCTTAAAGACGGTTACCAAAACGTACTTTGGCTTGAAACCGGTATCAGTACTAACGAAAATGACGGTAAGCAATCGGCAGAAAATTATTCTTCTCTTACGCTTTACTATCCGTCGGCTACATTGCTTTATGACGGCGAAACAACACCTGCCACATCTGTAATGGCTGTCGCTGCGGGTGAAGGCAGTTGGACGTGGGGTGGTAGTGATAGATACATTTCAGCCATCACTCTTGAAAATGCTAAAGACGGTATTAATGTCAGCAGAAACTGGCGTGGCGGCAGTTCGAATTTGGATTTCAACTGGTCTTGGTATTGGAATGGTAATAAATATAACCTTTCTAATAATACAACTACTGCCGGCAATGTATATCAAATTCGTAAAGGCGGAACTGCAGCGGTATATAAAAACTATCAGCAGTATTTCTCCAACTTTATGGAATACACCGGTGACCCGGGCAATAAATATAGCACCTCATTTAAACTTCCGGTGCACTTGGCTACACCATGCAGGTAGAGCAGGGCGATAAATATCTTCTCACGAAGAAAGAACTGGAAAATAAGATTGCGACTTTCACCGGTGGACGTGCCGCAGAAGAAGTTGTTTTTGGTGAAGTGACAACAGGTGCTTCCAACGATATTGAACAGGCAACCAAGCTGGCACGCTCTATGGTGAGCCGGTTCGGTATGAGCAGCGAGTTTGGCATGGTGGCAATGGAAACTGTCCAGAGCCAG
>DAVZKM010000254.1:0-2093 GCA_052272245.1 Eubacterium sp. | reverse complement strand
TTGCTAAAAAACCCTGCAACCATTATGACGGATAAAGCGCTTGCCGACCACATATATCTTGAACCGCTTACGGAAGAAACGGTTAAAAGAATCATTGAAAAGGAACGCCCCGATTCCATACTTTGCGGTCTTGGCGGTCAAACAGGTCTTACAATCGGTATGCAGCTTGCAAAAGACGGCTATCTTGACAAAATGGGAGTTAAGCTTTTGGGAACAGACGCCGAGGCTATAGACAAGGCTGAGGACAGGCAAATGTTCCGTGATACAATGGTTAAAATTAATCAACCTGTTGTGCCAAGTGACATTGCATACACTGTTGACCATGCAAAGGACATCGCAAGCGATATCGGCTATCCTGTTATTATTCGACCTGCCTTTACATTGGGCGGCGCAGGCGGCGGCGTTGCATACAATGAGCGTGAGCTTGAGGTTATTGCAAAAAACGGATTGATGCTCTCTCCTATTACTCAGGTACTTGTTGAAAGATATATTGCAGGCTGGAAAGAGATTGAATTTGAGGTGATGCGTGACAGCGCAGGTAACGTTATTGCAGTTTGCTCAATGGAAAACTTTGACCCTGTCGGCATCCACACGGGTGACAGTATCGTTATTGCCCCTGCTGTAACGCTTGCCGACAAGGAACTTCAAATGCTCAGAAGCGCTTCTCTTGACATTATAACAGAGCTTGGAATCGAGGGCGGTTGCAACTGTCAATTTGCATTAAATCCGGAAAGCTTTGAATATTCTGTTATTGAGGTTAATCCGAGAGTTTCACGTTCTTCTGCACTTGCTTCTAAGGCTACGGGTTACCCTATTGCTAAGGTAACTACCAAAATTGCGCTTGGCTACACTCTTGATGAAATCAAGAATGATATCACGGGCAAAACGTGTGCTTGCTTTGAGCCTACACTTGACTACGTTGTTGTTAAACTTCCGAAATGGCCGTTTGACAAGTTTGTAAACGCTTCCCGTAAGCTCGGTACTCAAATGAAGGCTACCGGCGAGGTTATGAGCATTGCGCCAAGTTTTGAGCAGGCAATAATGAAAGCCGTCAGAGGTGCCGAGATTGGGCTTGACACGCTTAATAACAAGGCGTTAAACGGTATTGACATTATCCAAAAACTACATGACCAAGATGATACAAGATTATTTACCGTATTCAAAGCACTCAAGGAAGGTGTGAGCATTGCTGAAATTCACGAAATCACCATGATTGACGAATGGTTTTTGGCAAAGCTTGAAAATCTTGCAAGATATGAGCTTGAAATTGAGGGCAAGCCACTTTCAAGGGAGCAATATTTAAAAGGCAAAAAATTAGGCTATCCCGACAAGGCTCTTGAAAAAATCAGCGGAGGCAGCCTTACATATCACAAGGACTGCGTTTACAAAATGGTTGACACCTGCGGTGCTGAGTTCAAGGCTGAAACGCCTTATTTTTACTCAACTTATGACGATTATTGCGAGGCAAGAGCGCTTGACAAGAGCGACAAGAAAAAAATAATCGTATTAGGCTCAGGTCCTATACGTATCGGTCAGGGTATTGAATTCGACTACTCCTGCGTTCATTGCGTATGGACTCTTAAGGAGCTTGGATATGAGGTTATTATTATAAACAACAACCCCGAAACGGTTTCCACCGACTTTGACACGGGTGACAGGCTTTATTTCGAGCCACTTACCGATGAGGATGTTATGAACGTCATAAAGGCCGAAAAGCCTATAGGAGTTGTTGTTGCATTCGGCGGTCAAACAGCTATTAAACTGACCAAATTCCTTGATGAAAACGGAATAAAAATTCTCGGCACAAGCGCTGAATCAATCGACATTGCCGAGGACAGAGAACGCTTTGACGAGCTTTTGGAAAAATACGGAATATTCAGACCAAAGGGTGAAAGTGTTATGACCCTTGACGAGGCTTTGGCAGCAGCTGAAAGGCTTGAATATCCTGTGCTTTTACGTCCGTCATACGTTATCGGCGGTCAAAATATGACTATTGCATACACAGATGACGACATTAAGCAGTATATGGCCATATGGTTGTTACTGCGCGCATAGCAACTGCACGGAAACCTACGGAAAGTACGCGAAGGATC
>DAVZKM010000253.1:0-2112 GCA_052272245.1 Eubacterium sp. | reverse complement strand
TGCAGGTATTAACAAGCCTTGTACTTTGGATTTTCGCTTTAATATTGCTATGCAGGGTGCACTCGGTCTCGGCGGAAATTTGCTTAAATACACCGATGATGACAAGGAAATTTCCAAGAAAAATATTACTCTTTATAAGGAAATCAGGAATATTGTGCAGTTTGGCGATTTGTATCGGGTATCAAATCCCGATGATAACGAGGTTTTGATTAATTCATACGTAGAAAAAAATAAGTCAAAAGCAGTTATATTCATTGCCGGCAGAGGAACAAGATTTTATAAAAAGAGAATAAATATTCTTTTCGACGGTCTTGAAAAAGATTCAAAATATAGGTTTACCTTCCAAAATAAGGAATATGTTAAAAGCGGCGCATATATGGCAAATGTCGGCATACCCGCACATATTCACGGTGCATATTACAACGAAATAGTAATTTGCGAAAAAATTTGATATTTTTTTATCCGTCAAAATTGCCTGTTTTGGCGGATTTTTTAATAATTGTAACCGGATGTTTACAAAAGAGTAACAAAAAAATCTTGATTTATCTTATAAGTTGATATATTATATTATTAATAATGAATAAGTGCGCTAAGGCGTAAAATTATAATGAAATACAAGGGGAAAAAATCGTGATAGAATTCAGAAATGTATCAAAGGTTTACGACAGCAACGGTACCCACGCCCTTTCAAATGTTAATATCAAAATTGAGGACGGAGAGTTTGTTTTCGTTGTAGGCTCTTCGGGTGCAGGTAAAAGTACATTTTTAAAACTCATTATGCATGAGGAGAAGCCAACCGAGGGTGAAATTATTTTTAACGAATATTCATCTGCAACTCTTAAGAAAAAGCAGGTTCCTTATTACAGAAGAGAAATGGGCATAGTTTTCCAGGATTTCCGCCTTATTCCAAAAATGTCGGTTTATGATAATGTTGCGTTTGCAATGCGTGTTATCGGCGCTAAAGAAAAGGAAATTCGTAAGAGAGTGCCGTATATTCTTCAGCTTGTAGGTCTTTCTCAAAAGGCACGTTCGATGCCTAATGAGCTTTCGGGCGGTGAGCAACAGAGAGTATCTCTTGCAAGAGCGCTTGTTAATAATCCTAAGGTTATTATTGCGGACGAGCCTACGGGTAACGTTGACCCTGAAATGAGCCACGAGATTGTAGGTCTTTTGACTAAGATTAACAATGCCGGCACAACTGTTATTATGGTTACTCACGAGCACGATTTGGTGCGTTCGTTCCAAAGACGTGTTATTGTTATTAAAAACGGCGAGGTTGTATCCGATACTCCCGACCCTACCCATGCTCAGTTCACAGGCGAAAACCCTAAAGAGGACACCGATATGTTCTTTTTTGATGAGGATGTTGAGATTGATAATGTTGACGTTTTGCCTAAGGACGAAAACGAGGAGGATATTTTTGATAACCTCGAAAGTGTTGTAAACGATGAGAGAGCAGAGGAAGAACAGGGAGGTGAGCAGTAATGACAGGTGCAAGTTTAAAATATTTAATCAAAGAAGGCTTTAGGAATACTTGGACAAACAGAATGATGTCTGTCGCATCAATTTGCGTTCTTATGAGTTGCCTTGTTCTTATCGGCTCTGCTTCAATGATATTTCTTAATATTGATTCTCTTCTTGGCAAAATTGAAGAGGAAAATGTAATCATGGTTTATATCACGGATGACGCAACACCCGAAGATATTACAAATATGCAAAACGAGATTACTGCCTGCGGAAATATTAAAAGCGTTGAATTTGTTTCAAAGGAAAGCGCTTGGCAGGAACAGCTCAACACTATGGAGAAAGCTCAAGCGGAATTCTTTACCCAGATAAGCTCCGATATTCCGCTTCCGAATGCCTATAAGGTAACGGTTGAAAATCTTGACCAATTTGACGAAACGGTTAATAAGCTTAAAAAAATTCAGCATGTTGATACTATCAGAGAAAACAAAAATCTTGCTAAAAAGCTTGTTGCGTTAAGGCAGGGAATTACGGTTATTGCCTTTGTTATTATCGCAGTATTGTTTGTTATTTCTGTTTTCATTATTTCAAACACGATTAAACTTACGGTTTACAGCCGTCGCTTAGAGATAAGCATTATGAAATCGA
>DAVZKM010000252.1:0-2140 GCA_052272245.1 Eubacterium sp. | reverse complement strand
CGCTTCTCTGAAAAGAGAAAAGAAGATGGAGGATGGATTAATAACACATGGCTTTTTTCAGATGATACAAAGGTTGGCTCAAAGAAGTATTATATTGATGAGGACGCAGGATATATTTACATTGTATTAAAAACTTCTAAGGCAAGCGTTGAAGAGGATGAAACATACACTGTAAGGCATATTCTTGTTGCTCCCGAGAGTGACAGTAATTCATCGTCAAGCACTTCAGGTGAAACTGAATATACGGATGAACAATGGGCAGCAGCCAAGAAAAAAGCTGACTCTATTCTTGCTAAATTTAATAAAACAGATAAAAGCGAATACGAATTTGCAAAGCTTGCAGAGCAGTACAGTACGGACTCAGCTTCAACTTCATCAGGCTCAAACGATTCTTTCGGCGGTCTTTATGAAAGTGTAACGCTTGGTCAAATGGTGCCGGATTTTGAAAAGTGGTCAATTGACGATTCACGTAAGTACGGCGATACAGCAATTGTAAAGAGCGATTACGGTTATCATATTATGTTCTTTATTAATGATTGCCCTGAATATCAATCGAAAATTATTGCTCAAATTAAATCTGATAGATTAAGCAATATGATTGATAAAGCAGAAATTAAAGTGCACGAGAATGCAATTAAGAAGGCAGTTGAAAAGGAAAAGGCTGCTAAAGAGGCAACGACAGAGTCAACAACGACTTCCTCGTCAAATTCTGCTCAAGCCGCAACAAGCGCTTTATCAGGCAATAAATAATAAATGATTTAGTATCATTTTGTATATAATTTTTAGAAAAAATAAAATAAAACTTGTAATATTCGTTACAATAGTGTAAAATATTTTGTGAATTAAATTTGATTGAAATAGGTAGGACGAAAATATGGCAAAAAAACAATTAGATGATGATTTGTTGACAGGCGGCAGTTTAAATGCTGATGATAAGTCAGCAAAAAAAGCCGCTAAGGCAAAAAAATCAGCTGAAAAAAAAGCCGCTAAGGCTGCAAAAATTCGTGCAAAGAACGAAGCAAAAAGAGCAGAAATAAAGAAAGAAATTGACGCTCTTAAAGCAAAAAAAGACGACTGTGACGATGAAAAAGAAATTGAAAAACTTTCCGGTGAAATTAAGAAGCTTAGCGAAAAGTATTCTGCAGTAGGAGCTAACAGCAACGGACTTGCTCCTAAAACGATTAAAATTATCAAATCTGCAGTTTGCATTGTTGTGGTTGTTGCACTTCTCGTAACATATGTTGCAACAGGTGCTGTAAGAAAAGGTTTCATCGCTTCTCTCAGCATTCCTGCCGAAACTTTTACAGGTATGACTGTATCTAATCAGGATGGCAGTGAAAAGGCGAAAATAAAGGTTGCGACATACAATTATTATTTTGCAATGACTTATAATAATTTAAGAACCAGACAGCAGCAGTACAGCCAGTACGGTCTTGACCTTAAACAGTATAATCTTGATGTTGATTTTGATAAAAAACTTTCTAAGCAAACAACAAAAAATGATGATAACGAAACTGTTACTTGGGAAGAGTACATTCACGACGAAGTAATCGAATCAATAGAGTCAACATATACATATTATCTTGCCGCAAAAGCTGCGAATGACGGAAAAGACCCTGAGATTACTGCGAATCAAAAGAAAGAACTCAAGGAAACACTTCAGCAATACAGAGAATCAGCTCATAAGTATGGATATACATTAAGTGGTTATCTTGTTAAAGCTATGGGTAAGGGCGTAACTGAAAGCTTGTTTACGCAAGAGGCAACAAGAAGTTATATTGCCGAAAACTATAAGAGTGAGCTTAGCGACAAGTCAAATGAAAAAGAATATACAACAAAAGATTATGACAATTATAAGAAGGATCACGAAGATGAACTTCTTGCAGTTGACGTAAGACTTTTTGAATGTTCAAGTGAAGATGATGCAAAAGCATTTAAGAAGGAACTTGCAAAAGATGCTTCTAACTTTACTGCTCTTTGCCAAAAGTATGCATCTGATAAGTTCTATAAAACTGCTTATGAGGATGCCGGTTATTCAACTGAATACGGCGTTACAAAGGAAAACCTTAAGAATAAGGGCTATGCTATTGCGAAAAACACATAAAATATTTGAAAAATAAAGTCTGACGTAGTAGAATAG
>DAVZKM010000251.1:0-2186 GCA_052272245.1 Eubacterium sp. | reverse complement strand
ATTGCTCAAAGCAAAGGTGCTCAAATCAGAACAAAAGATAATGGCTTGCGTTTTGATTTTGCATTTGATGAAAACAGTATAGGCTTTGATTTCAAAAAATATGCCGAAAATATTGAATATGGTTTTGTTTACTCCCATGAATCTCTTGACGGATTAGATGATTATCAAATCAACGATCGTTTAAGAGTAAATAACAGAACTACAAATCATAAACGAGTTGCAGATAAGCGAACTGTTGAAGGTTCGGTTTCAACATACAATGCTGTATTTACAGGTATTCCCGCAACTTATTATACAGATGAAATTTCTGCAAGAGCTTATGTCTGCATAGACGGAATGTATTTCTATTCACCTGTTACAACACGAAGCTACAGCAGTGCCGCAAGTGCTGATGATTACATTGGAATTGAAGAAGCTGATAATGATATAGTATTTGTTCATGAGCATTCGTTTGTAAAGTCTGAAATCTCTCCGAAATGCGTAGAAAAGGGCTATACACTGTATAAATGTTCAAAATGCACTGAAAGCTATACTGATAATTATATCGACGCATTAGGTCATAATTATAAATATGTGAGAACAGATAATTTAACGCTTACTTATAAATGCTCCGAATGCGGTTCTACTGTAACTAAAACAAAAAGAGAATTGCCAATATTTATTGATTATGTAAATACTAAGGTAGTGCGAGGTAATGACAATATGTATCTTGATTTGAATGATGACGGATATATAAATGCAAAGGACTATGCATTACTTAATAAAATTTCAAATTAAAAATAGGCATAACAAAACCCTCCTGTTTATTCAGGAGGGTTAGTTTTATTTTTCAATATGAAGTATTTTTTCTGCCTTTTCAACCTCTTTTTTTGTAGGCGGTTTATAGCCTTCAAGGGGATATTTGATACCGAGGTTTTCCCATTTGAAAATACCTAAGGTATGGTAGGGAAGTATTTCAACCTTTTTAACCGTTTTAAGCGACGAAATAAAGCTATAAAGATTATTAAGCTCGTTATCATCATTGGTTAAATTAGGAACGAGAACTCTTCTTATCCACATATCCTTGCCGATATCGGATAGATATTTTGCCATATCAAGTATATTTTCATTTGTTCTGCCCGTAAGTTCTTTATGCTTTTTGGCATCTGTTTGCTTTAAATCAAGCATAACAAGGTCAGTATACTCCATAAGCTCATTGAATTTGGAGAAGAAAGGCTCTTCTCTTGTAAAAGCAGAGCCGGAGGAGTCAAGCGTGGTGTGTACTCCTTTTTCCTTTGCAAGCTTGAAAAATTCAGTTACAAAATCAATTTGAAGGAGCGGTTCACCGCCGCTTACTGTAATTCCGCCGTTTGGCTTTCCGTTTTTTCTCCAATAATTCTTATACTTATACGCCTTGTTGAATGCATCCTTTGCCGAAACGGTAAATTTCGCATCATCAAAGCTCCACGTTTCAGGATTATGACAATATTTGCAACGCATATTGCAACCTTGCAAAAAGAGCACATATCTTACGCCCGGTCCGTCAACAAGACCAAAAGTTTCAATGCTGTGAATTTTACCGTCCAATTTCAACAAATCCTTTATAAATTAATAATTACATTCTGTCGTGACAGGTTCTTGAAATAACGTCCATCTGCTGTTCTTTAGTAAGGTCGATGAACTTAACAGCGTAACCTGACACACGAATTGTGAAGTTCTGATATTCTTCTTTTTCAGGATGTTCCATAGCATCGATAAGCTTTTCAGTACCGAATACGTTTACGTTAAGGTGATGAGCACCCTGGTCAAAATAACCATCCATAACCTGAACAAGATTGTTAATTTTTTCTTCCTCTGAATGACCGAGAGCACCCGGGTTGATTGTCTGAGTATTTGAAATACCGTCAAGAGCCCATTCGTATGGAAGCTTAGCAACTGAGTTAAGAGAAGCAAGAAGACCGCTCTGCTCTGCACCGTATGATGGGTTAGCACCCGGTGAGAGAGGAGCACCAGCCTTACGACCGTCCGGCATTGTACCTGTAGCTTTACCGTATACAACATTTGATGTGATAGTAAGTATAGAGGTTGTAGGCTCTGAATCACGGTATGTGTGATGCTTCTTAATCTTGTCAAGGAAAGTCTTGAGAAGCCATACAGCGATTTCGTCAGCTCTGTCATCATCGTTACCGTAACGTGGGAAGTCACCC
>DAVZKM010000250.1:0-2211 GCA_052272245.1 Eubacterium sp. | reverse complement strand
TTCATTAGCTCAGATGGCAGAGCACTTGACTTTTAATCAAGGTGTCCGGGGTTCGATTCCCCGATGAGCCACCAAAAAAGAGAAGCATTTGTTGCTTCTCTTTTTTATTTTTATATCTATTATTATCGTTGCGTTGTTACAAAAAAAATAAATACCTAAAAACCTATTGACAAAGTAGGAGATAATGTTATAATAAGCATATAACAATTCATAATTAAAGCAAGGTGATTATTTTGAAACAGCTTTTATGCTTTGGTGACTCAAACACTTGGGGATTGATTCCAAAGACTAATGAAAGATACCCTTGGGGCGTCAGATGGACCAGTATTTTGCAGGAAAAACTTCAAAATGTACGTATTTTGGAAGAAGGTCTTTGCGGCAGAACAACGATATTTGACGACGCTTACAGAAAAAATCGCAACGGCCTTGAATCTCTGCCTGAAATATTAGAGTCGAATTATCCTATTGACGCAGCGATTATTATGCTTGGTACGAATGATTGTAAATCTTATTATAATTCAAATCCGTTTAAAATCGCCAAGGGTCTCGGTTTGTGTATTGATGAGTTTTCAAAATATATTTCACCTGAGAAAATACTTGTTGTTTCTCCGATTTTTCTCGGCGAAAATGTTTGGAAAGATGAATACGATCCTGAGTTTGATACTAATTCGGTTAAAACTGCTAAAGCGCTTCATAATGAATATACAAAAATTGCATATGAAAAGAACACTAATATAATAAGTGCTGCCGATTATGTTCAGCCGAGCGAAACCGACCAAGAGCACTTAACCGCTAAGGGACATAAAATTCTTGCAAATGTAATATTTAATGCAATTGTAAGCGCAAGTATTGTGTAATTTAGGAGGACAAGATGAACGCAAATATTACGAGAGATGAAGCATTAGAGCTTCTACAAAAATATAATAAAGAGCCTTTTCATATTTATCACGGCTTAACAGTTGAGGGTGTTATGAAATGGTTTGCAAATGAGCTTGGCTACGGCGATGATAAAGAATTTTGGGGAATAGTGGGGCTTCTTCACGATATAGATTTTGAAAAATATCCAAACGAGCATTGTATAAAAGCACCAAAGCTTTTGAAGGCGGCAGGTGTCAGCGACGAGATTATTCACGGCGTTTGCTCTCACGGCTATAATTTGACGGTTGACATTAAGCCTGAACATCAAATGGAAAAGGTTTTGTATGCTGTCGATGAATTGACCGGTCTGATTGGTGCGGCAATTAGAATGAGACCAAGCAAGAGTACATGCGATTTTGAGGTAAAAAGTCTTAAAAAGAAGTTTAAAGATAAAAAGTTTGCCGCCGGATGTTCACGTGATGTTATCAAATACGGCTCAGAACTTCTTGGCTGGGATTTGGACAAGCTTTTTGATGAAACGATACTTGCTATGCGCTCGTGTGAAAATGACGTAAAAAACGAACTTGAAGCACTTCATTTGGAAGTTTAATAACTATAAATAAAGCCATTCAGTCTTTTTCAGATTGAATGGCTTTATTTATTTGAATTATTCTACAGTTCGAATTTTATGCAATCTTTTTATTTACCCCAAACCTCTTCGGCGATTTCTTTAACGAGCTTTAATTTTGCCCATTGCTCCTCCTCGGTAAGCTTGTTGCCGATTTCGCAGGAGGCAAAGCCGCATTGAGGGCTTAAACAAAGTCTGTCAAGAGGAATATATTTAGCCGCTTCGTGTATTCTTTTAATAACTTCATCCTTGTCCTCAAGCTTGGGCGACTTGGTTGTGATTAAGCCTAAAACTACCTTTTTGTCAGCAGATACCATTGCAAGCGGCTCAAATCCGCCCGAACGTTCGTCGTCATATTCAAGAAGAAGAGCATCAACATTTTCTTTTGCGAATACAAAGTCCGCTACAGGATTGTATGCACCGCTTGAGAAGAAAGTTGAATGATAATTACCTCGGCAAATATGAGATGTGATTACAAAATCATCAGGCTTATTTTCAAGCGCAAGGTTGTTTATGTTTAAAAGTTGTTCTTTAAATTCGTTGATGTCAATTCCGAAAGCGTCTTGATTTGCGCTGTCTCCGATTGCCGAACCCCAAGAGCAGTCGTCAAGCTGAAGATTGCGGCAACCTGCATCGTAAAATTGTTTTATAACGTTCTGATAAGCCTTGCCTATATCCTCAATCAGTTCTTCATTCGTTTCGTAAAACTTACGTGTTTTTTCAAC
>DAVZKM010000249.1:0-2238 GCA_052272245.1 Eubacterium sp. | reverse complement strand
AAACAAAAATCAGCTCGCTTTCAGGCGGTAATCAGCAAAAGGTTATCCTTGCAAGGTGGCTTTTGACAGACCCTACGGTGCTTCTTCTTGACGAACCGACAAGAGGTATCGACGTAGGCGCCAAGTACGAGATTTATCAGCTTATTCTCGACCTTGCAAAAAAAGGCAAAACAGTCATTATGGTTTCTTCCGAAATGGCAGAGCTTTTGGGCGTATGCGATAAAATTCTTGTTATGTCGGGCGGCAGGCTCTCCGGTGAGGTTGACGCCAAGACTACCAATCAGGAAGAAATTATGACTCTTGCGGCTAAATATGTATAAGGAGGATTTCATTATGGCTGACACTAGTGTAAAAAAGGTTAAGCGTTCACGTATCTCGCTTTGGGTTGAAAAATTCAAGGCGGCAGACAAGGACGATAAGAAAAGATTGATCACAGATTTATTATTTAACAATGCAATGTATATCATCATTGCAATAGCAGTAATTTTTATCGCAATCAAAGTTCCGGCATTTTTAAGCGTATCGTCAATAGCTAATATTGTTTCGCTCACCGCCGCAAAACTTCCGATTGCTCTCGGTATTGCAGGCTGTATCGTATTAACGGGTACGGATATTTCGGCAGGCCGATGCGTAGGTCTTACTGCCTGCGTTGCGGCTTCGCTTCTTCAAATGACAGGCTATGCCAACAAAATGTTCCCTAATCTTAATACAATGCCGCTTTGGATTGTATTTCTTGCAGTAATTGCAATCGGTGCGATTGTAGGTCTTGTAAACGGATTTTTCGTTGCCAAGTTTAAGCTTCACCCGTTTATCGTTACTCTTTCAACTCAGCTTATCGTATTCGGTACTGTTCTTATGTACCTTATGATCGGCGGCAACAACGGTCAGACTCTTTCGGGTCTTGACTCATCATACACAAGCTTTATCACCGGCACGCTTTTCACAATCGGCGGTGTTGCTATTCCTAAATATGTTCTCTATTCCGTAATCTTAACAGCAATTATGTGGGTTGTTTGGAACAAAACGAAGTTCGGCAAAAATATGTTTGCCGTAGGCTCAAACGAAGAAGCGGCAAGGGTATCGGGCGTAAATGTATTTATGACAATCCTTATGGTATTTGTGCTTGCAGGTGTTATGTACGGTATCACCGGCTTTATTGAGGGCGCTCGTATTGCTTCTTGTTCTGCAAACACAGGTCTCAACTATGAATGTGACGCTATTGCAGCTTGCGTAATCGGCGGTGTATCATTTGTAGGCGGTACAGGTAAAATCAGCGGTATCGTCATCGGCGTACTTCTTTTGCAGATTATATTTGCCGGTCTTAACTTCCTTTCTGTATCAGCAAATATGCTTTACATTATCAAAGGTGTAATCATTCTTGTTGCTTGTGCAATTGATATGAGAAAGTATCTCGCAAGAAGATAATCATAAAATTAACTCACAATTAACCTCTTTGAAAAGGCAGTGATAATATGAACGAAAACAATACAATAAATCTTAACACCGAAAGAAAACCCGGAGGGCTTTATCGAAACATAAAAATGTCTGTAAAAACGGCAGATAAGCTCATCCTTGTAGGAGTCATAGTTCTTATTGCTTGTATGATTTTTGCGGTAAGTCATGCAGGATTTACTGTCACTTTCAACACAGACGGCGGCTCGCAAATCGATAATCAAAAGGTTATGTACGGTCAGCTTGTCGATATTGAGAAAAATCCCGTTAAAGAGGGCTATACCTTTACGGGCTGGTATTTAGACAAGGATTGCACTAAGCAATTTGACATTAACAAAGACACCGTAAGCGACAGTATGACATTATATTCAGGCTGGGAAAAGAAATAGAGGAAAAATTTATATGTATTTTGCAGATGATAAAAGATATGACACAATGATTTATAACAGATGCGGCAACAGCGGATTAAAGTTGCCCGCCGTATCCCTGGGTTTTTGGCATAATTTCGGCGATAATTGTCTTTATTCAAATATGAAGCAGCTTTGCTTTACTGCATTTGATAACGGCATTACTCATTTCGACCTTGCAAATAACTACGGTCCCGAACCGGGCAGTGCAGAAAAGAATTTCGGCAAAATCCTCAATCAGGAAATGAAGGCTTACCGTGATGAGATGATAATCAGCACAAAGGCAGGTTACGAAATGTGGCCGGGTCCTTACGGATGCAGAAACGGCAGTCGCAAATATCTGCTTGCAAGCCTTGACCAAAGCCTTATGCGAATACGT
>DAVZKM010000248.1:0-2243 GCA_052272245.1 Eubacterium sp. | reverse complement strand
GAGCGCAACCTTGCCAAGGTTGAGGTAGCGAGTTCGAGCCTCGTCATCCGCTCCAATTAAAAAGGCTTCATTATTTGAAGCCTTTTGCTATATGGCACCATAGCCAAGTGGTAAGGCAGAGCTCTGCAAAAGCTTTATGCCCCAGTTCAAATCTGGGTGGTGCCTCCATTATCCTGATTGCATTAGTTGTAATCAGGATTTTTCTTTTGTGTTTTTTATTCTTTTTAATTGCTTTTTTACTGTAAAGAATATATAATATATGTAAATCAATTTGATTTGAGGTGTGAATATGGGAGTTGTCAACTGTAACTGTAATATAACTGATGAAGAACTTATTAATGATATCAACTCTTCAATGCTAAGCTCTTCTCAAATTGACAGAATATCAACGCTGTTCAAATTGCTTGGTGACCCTACAAGGGCAAAGATTGTGCTTGCTCTTGATAACAGGGAGGTTTGTGTTTGTACCTTAGCAAATGCCCTCGGTATGACAAAATCGGCCGTTTCGCATCAACTTGCCATCCTTAAGGCTAATAATATAGTAAAGTCACGACGTGACGGCAAACAGGTTTATTACAGCTTTGATGATGAGCATATAACAGATATTATAGAAATTGCTCAGGCTCATATAAAACATCAGCATGATTAATTTGTAAGACTGTCATTTGGCAGTCTTATTTTATATGCTTTATTGTTTTGATACTTGTTATGTCGCCGCTTTTATCTTTAAATCCTATTTCTATGTTTTCAATTAATTTATTGTTATTAAAAAATATACTGTCCATAATTATGATTTTGTCATTTTCATACAGGTCTTCGACATTAATTAGTTCTGACATTAGTGTTTCCCCTTATTACATTTTTTGATAACATTATAAATCGTCAATTTAATATATTATGTCGAAAATAGTTATATTTCGGATTTTTTTCGGAGGTTGAAATGTTCAGAAAATTTACAAAGATATTTATTGCTTTATCAATAACGATTGTTATTTTATCCGGATGTTCATCAAATCATAGCAATTTTTTTAATGACCTTGATATTACAGCACAAACAACAAGCGCTTACAACGATTATGATTTAAATAATATTCCGCCATATAGCGATTCGCCTTATGTTGAAATTAATAACAATGTGCCCGAATTAAGTAATGCTAAGAAAACGTCAACAACCTCGTTTGAAGAATACGGAGCGCTCGACTCTCTCGGCAGATGTACTTATGCCGTTTCTTGTATAGGTTCCGATTTGATGCCTTCAAAAGAACGTGGCTCAATTGGCTCGGTTAAACCGACAGGTTGGCATATTTCAAAATACAGCTTTGTTGACGGCAAGTATTTATATAATCGCTGCCATCTAATCGGTTATCAACTTACCGGAGAAAATGCCAATGTTAATAATTTGATTACCGGTACAAGATATCTTAATGTTGAGGGTATGCTCCCGTTTGAAAACAGGGTCGCCGACTATGTTAAACTTACCGAAAATCACGTTTATTATGAGGTGACGCCTATTTTTGATGGCAATAATCTTGTTGCTGACGGTGTTCATATACAGGCATATTCAATTGAGGATAACGGTGTCGGAGTGAGTTTTAATGTTTACTGCTATAATGTTCAGCCCGGTGTGGTGATTGATTATGCAACGGGAGATAATAAAGCGGACATCGTCACAGTTTCCGAGTTCTCTTCAACGTCAACAACCGTTGATTCAGACGAGGTAAAAACATATACAGTTAATATTAAATCAAAAAAATTTCATAAGCCTGATTGTGACGGGGCAAAAAAGACGAATGCCGCAAATAAAAAACAATATATAGGAACAAGACAAAGCCTTATTTCAAACGGTTATTCACCGTGCCAAAAATGCAATCCGTAAAAGCTGAAAACCGATGAGCTTGTTATCAGCGGTACAGGTGATATGACTGATTACTACTCTTACCCAAACTATGCTCCTTGGTATTCTAATAGCAGTTCAATAAAAACAGTAACGATTTTATATGGCGTAACAAGTATTGGTGATTGGGCATTTTCTGATTGCACAAGCTTAACCGAATTTGTTGTTGGAAAGAATAATGAAAATTATAATAAGCCAAAATCAGAGAATTCAAAACAGCCACAATGTCCAGAAGATAAAGAAAGTGCAATTGTGGAGGCATTGAAGCATTTTAAAATGATTCAGCAGAAATAAAAGGAGAAAGAGAAAATGGTTCGAAAAGCAAGAATAGATGAAATTGATAGGATAA
>DAVZKM010000247.1:0-2246 GCA_052272245.1 Eubacterium sp. | reverse complement strand
CGACCAATTTGTTTATATGCAGGTTACTCGTGGAAACGGGCTTCGTGGTCACATTTATCCTGAAAATATGCAGGGCAATTTGTGGATTACACTTACGCCTTGCCCTGTTGCGGATACATATAAGCCAATTGATGTTATTACATATGAGGACAAAAGATTTTATTATTGCAATTGCAAAACGCTTAATCTTATTCCGTCTTGCCTTGCCGCTACTGCTGCCGACAGAGCAGGTTGCCAAGAAGCGATTTTCCACAGAGGAAATATTGTTACGGAGTGCGCACACTCTAATGTGTCTATTTTTAAGGACGGTAAGGTTATCACTCACCAGCTTGACGATATGGTCCTTCCGGGAACAGCAAGGATAAGGCTTCTTGCTTTTGCAAAAAAACTTGGATACGATGTTGAAGAAAGAGATTACACTCTTGATGAATTAATGTCGGCAGATGAAATTGTTGTTCATTCAACAGGTTCTTTCTGCATTCCGGTTAAAACCGTTGACGGCAAAAATGTAGGCGGAAAAGCGCCTGAAATGTTGAAAGCAATTCAAGACGCTTTAGTTAAAGATTTTGAGGAGCAGTGCAAAGAATAATGAACAAAACCGAGCTTACCAAACTTAATGTCGGATACAATCTTGATTGGCTTATGAACCTTGACCCGAGAGGTTACGGTGTTTGCAGAATTCTTTACGACGGGGCAATCAAATATACAGGAAAGCCTTTGTCACTCAATGGGGCAGAGGGACTTGTGAAAAATATTAAAAAGGGTGAAAAGGTTTTTATTTTAACGGGATTTATTCTTCTCCCTTGGAATGAGGCTGAGACTGACGGAATTATCTCATCTACCGTTTTTGCCCGATTTGTTATAAGGGCATTTGGTGCAAAGCCTGTTATGATAGTGCCTGAGCAATGTGAAAAAGCTATTAAGGCTATGAGCGAGGTTTTAGGCGTCGGTATTACATATGATATTGACAATATATCCGATAACACCATTTGCATTGTTCCGTTTACCAAGGATAAGAGCAAGGAAGACGAACAAACGCAAGAAATACTTTCTCATGGCTTGCCGTGCGCTGTTATTTCTAATGAAGCACCCGGCAGAAATAAAAACGGATATTATCATAATGCAGTAGGCGTAAACACAACCGATATCGAGGCAAAATATGATGTTCTTTTTAGGGAATGTCAAAGTAGAGGTATTTATAATCTTTCTATCGGTGATCTTGGCAATGAGCTTGGTATGGGCACTATTGAGGAACATATAAGAAAATATATTCCTTACGCTGAAAAGGGCGGTTGCAAGGCAGGAACAGGCTTTGGTATTTTGGCAGATACGGCTGCTGATAACATTATTACAGCAACTGTAAGTGACTGGGGTATGAATGCTCTTATGGCATGCACGGCATTTCTTTTGAATGATTTAGACCTTTTTCATACCGAGAAAGAGGAAGCGGCAGTTATGGACGCTGCGGCAAAAGCAGGTATGCTTGATATGTACGGAGAAGCAAGACCTTACATTGACGGAATTGGCAAAAATATTGTTTTGCCGATTATTTCACTTATGCGTGGGCTTATTGAATATCCTCACACGGTTGAGGATAAAACCGATAAATGGTTTGAAACAACAATAAAAAAAGGATATTTTAAATGATTCATTCATTTTTGCAAAACGGCGACAGCGCTGTTACCGTGCAATTTAAAAATGAAATAAGCGAAGAAGTTAACCGTCAGGTTACCGGTCTTTGCAACAGAATAGAAGCAAAGCATATTGACGGAATTGTTGAACTTGTACCGACGTTTGCTTCGTTAACTGTTTTTTATGACTGCACAATCATCAACTCAAAAAAGCTAAAAAAGAAAGTTGAAGCGCTTATAAACGGCAGAGAGTGTGACGTTAAAAGCACGGCGAAGGTTTGGAATATACCCGTGTGCTACGACGACGAGTTTGCTTTGGATATGAAAAATGTGTGCAGCCATACAGCTCTTGAAAGAGAAGAAGTCATCAAACTTCACACATCAAAGCCGTACCTGATTTATATGTTGGGATTTTTACCCGGATTTGCCTATCTCGGCGGTATGGACGAAAGACTTTTTACTCCGAGATTAAAAACACCAAGACTGGAAATATTTGAAGGGGCAGTGGGAATCGGCGGAGAACAAACGGGGATTTATCCTATTGCGTCACCGGGTGGCTGGACAGAAACCTGACTACTACCTCCGGCGACGTCACGCTCCACGTTCCCCGCCTCA
>DAVZKM010000246.1:0-2299 GCA_052272245.1 Eubacterium sp. | reverse complement strand
AATCCGGAACACCGATAACAATATCCGCATCAACGGGATGTTCCTCGGCAAGGAACTTACCTGCCCTCATTCTTGCGTGCTGAACAGACGAGCCTTCAATAACCGAATCAGGACGGGCAAAGTAGATGTATTCAAATACGCAAATATGACCTTTTTTGGTGCAATGAGTATCAATTGACTTAACACCGTCGGTACTGATTACAACAATTTCACCGGGTCTTATATCACGAACAAACTCAGCGCCCAAGGTATCAAGCGCACAACTTTCCGACGATACAATCCAAGCGCCGCCCTCTGTTTTGCCAAGGCAAAGAGGACGAAAGCCGTTAGGGTCACGAAAAGCGATAAGCTTTGTAGCGGTCATTACAACGCAAGAATAAGCACCTTTAAGGGTAGGCATTATCTTTTCAATGGCCTCCTCAGTGCTCTTACTTGTAAGACGGGCTGAAACGACAGAATAAGCAATAGACTCGGTATCTGAAGTGCCGTGAAAAATTCCGCCCTTAAGTTCAAAGGTCTTTCTCAAATCAGGTGCATTAACAAGATTGCCGTTATGCGCAACAGCGAGATTACCCTTAATATGGCGAATAACAAGGGGCTGAATATTATTAACATTTTTTCCGCCTGTGGTTGAATATCTTACGTGACCGATTGCCATATTGCCCATACCGAGCGCATCAAGCTTATCATTTGTAAATACATCCGGAACAAGACCGTCACCTCTGTGATGCCTAAACACACCGTCATCATTTACAGCAATACCGCAGCTTTCCTGCCCTCTGTGCTGAAGTGCATAAAGTGCAAGATAAGCCGACTGAGCCACATAAGTTGTTTTGTTTTCAAAAATGCCGAATACACCGCATTCCTCGTGTAGACTGTTGAACATTAACCCTACTCCCAAAAGTATAAATTTTTTCCGTTTTGCGTATTATATCACAATAAAAAACTACTTGCAATATCATAAACAAAAAAGTTGCGCCAATAGGCAAAACTATGAAGGTTTAAACCATATATTTTTTATGAGATGCGTCACAATTTGATTTGTTTTTATTTATTATCGGTTTTCTGTTCTTCCTTTTTAGGCTCTTTTAGAGGAATTGAAGTTTTTATATTTCCGTTTTCGTCAAGTAGGTCAAGGTAAACGTATTCCTGCGCACCGTTTTTCGTTTCCTTTAAAACCTTTTTAACTGCCGCATTTTTATTTTCAAATAATATTTCGCTCATAAGTATCTCCTATCATTTAATTTTCGGCAAAAATACTGCAAGAATCACAATATCGATTACAAAAAGAAAAAGCGATACAATTCCGAGAAATTTTGCTTTTTTAACTCTATCCTCATTCAAATCAGAAAGAGGAAAATTTTTGCTTTTAAAAATTGCACCTACAACAATACCCATAACGCCGAAAGCAGGGCAAATACCGATAGTCAAAACACCGATTGTCGACATAATAAAAGCAAAGCGACAAAGGCGATTGATTGTATCAGGATTTTCATTAGAGGTTTTATTGTTACTTTGAGCATTTGTTTGAATTTCTTGATTATCCATAATTATATATCCTTCCTAATCATTACGGCAAATACCGTATTTGATATTGATTCTTTCAATTTTTTTAACAAATATTTCTCCAAACAGAAATAAAAATATTGCCGTGACTCCGGCGAAAACGAGATTAAACGGCACTCCTGCGGCATAAACGGCTAATATTCCTTTAAGTGACATATCACTGTTGAAATACAACACGGAGGACAAATCAACTATAAGACCATAGAGGATAAACACTGACAAAAATCCGACAATCGCAAGCGAGATTTTAGTAGGCTTAATACGGCGAAACACCAACCCGAAGCAAAGCCCCACACTTGCCATAGCCACCATTTGAAACGGAGTCCACGCACCCTGACCAAATACAAAGTTTGAAGCGAACATAGAGAGTGCGCCGATTAAATATCCCCTCTTAGCGCCTAAGACTGCGCCGCTTACACCGACAACTGCAGCAATCGGCTTAACCTGAGGGACAAGATAAAATACCGCACGGCTTACTACTGCAATAGCAGTCAACGAAGCGATGAGGGTGATATCCTTTGCAGTATGATCCCCCTTTTCAAACGAGAAGAAAAAAGGAAGCATGGAAATTATTAAAACCGCAACGCAAACCAAATAATAATTTGTATTGCTGAAAAAAAGCTGCCACAAAACTATAAATATTAAAGCGGCAAAAATCAAGACGGGATAAAGCTTTTTCATACGATATCCCGTCCTGACCTGTGCGAATATCAGTGTAACGGCGCGGATGTCC
>DAVZKM010000245.1:0-2309 GCA_052272245.1 Eubacterium sp. | reverse complement strand
TTTCTTGCCTTTTTATCTGTTTTAAACGGAGTGGCAATTACCATAGTATCATCATTAAGACTTTCTAAAGTGATATTTGCTTTAAGCCCTTTGCCGCCGTCAAATTCAGGAAAATCACAACGAATAATGCGTTTTTTATTCTTATTCAAAAATTCAAGACCGAGCTTTGAATTGGAAATCTTTACATCGCCGATTGAAGAATCGCTTGGCATATGAAGCCTGCCCAACGGAAACGGCAAAATGTTGCCTTGAGTATGCTCTCTCGGCACAGAAAAATCAATAAAGCTTACACTGTCAAGTTCAATATAACCCAAATCAGACACAGTAAAGCAAACGGCAATATTATTCTTATTTGAAATAACCGAATAATAATCCCATTCTTTAATACGGGTAATTCGCTTTTTAATATCCCTGCGGCTATATGTTTGAACAAGACTTGTGCTCCATCCCGGTTCACGCAAAGTACCGTCAATATTTAAAAGCGGTTGCTTGGAAGTAACTAAATGATTTCTCATAAATATTCCCCCTTATGAATATCTAAAAAAATCGTTTTATTTGTCAAATGTATTATATCATATTAAATTTAATGTGTAAATAATTTATTTTTCCAATAGAGGTTTTAGATATTGACCTGTATATGAATTTTCACAATCAGCAATTTCCTCGGGAGTACCGGTTTTAACAATAGTTCCGCCGCCCTTGCCGCCCTCGGGACCGAGGTCGATAATATAGTCCGCCGTTTTGATTATATCAAGATTATGTTCAATAACAACAACGGTATTTCCTGCATTTACAAGCATATCAAGAACAGTTGTAAGCCTATGAACGTCGGCTGTGTGAAGTCCTGTTGTAGGTTCATCAAGGATATAAATGGTTTTGCCCGTGCTTCTTTTTGAAAGCTCGGTTGCGAGCTTGACACGTTGAGCCTCACCGCCTGAAAGTGTTGTTGCGCTTTGACCGATTTTAATATATCCCAAGCCGACATCCTGAAGAGTTTTAAGCTTACGGTAAATTTTCGGCTGGGCTTCAAAAAAATCTGCACCTTCATCGACAGTCATTTCAAGAACATCAAAAATGGATTTTCCTTTAAATTTGACATCAAGAGTTTCCCTGTTATATCTCTTTCCGCCGCAAACCTCGCAAGGAACATAAACATCGGCAAGAAAATGCATCTCAATTTTAACAATACCGTCGCCCTCGCAAGCCTCGCATCGACCGCCCTTTACATTAAACGAAAAACGATTAGCCTTATACCCCCTTTTGCTTAGCGTCGGGGGTTTGAGCATAAAGTTCTCTGATATCATTAAAAACGCCTGTGTATGTTGCAGGATTTGAACGTGGAGTTCTGCCTATCGGTGATTGGTCGATATTAATAACCTTATCAAGATTATCAACACCTGTGATTTTTTCGAACTTACCGCAACGTTTTTTTGCCCCGTTTAACACATTGGCCAGGTATTTATAAAGAATTTCATTAACAAGGCTTGACTTACCGGAGCCTGATACACCCGTAACAGCAATAAATTTTCCAAGCGGAAATTCAACGTCAATATTTTTAAGATTATTTTCCTGTGCGCCAAAAACAGTAAGTTTTTTTCCGTTGCCCTTTCTCCGCTTTTCAGGTACGGGAATTTTACGTTTGCCGCTCAAATACATACCTGTAATTGACCTTTCGCAATTGATGATATCATCAACAGAACCTGCCGCTATCAGCTCGCCGCCGTTAATTCCTGCTCCGGGTCCGATATCAACAATAAAATCCGCCGCACGCATAGTATCTTCATCGTGTTCAACAACAATCAGTGTATTACCCAAGTCACGAAGATTTTTAAGAGTGCCGAGAAGTTTATCATTATCCCTTTGATGAAGCCCGATTGACGGCTCGTCAAGAATATAAAGCACACCCATAAGCGATGAACCTATTTGAGTCGCAAGACGAATTCGTTGAGCCTCACCTCCCGAAAGAGTAGCAGCCTCACGTGCCAGCGAAAGATAATCAAGACCTACGCTGTTAAGAAAATTAAGTCTTTGCCTAATTTCGTTAATTACAAGCTTACCAATCATTTGCTGACGTGATGTAAGTTTAAGATTATTTACGAAATCCAATTCTTCGGATATGGGCATTGAGCAAAAATCGTAAATATTTTTGCCGCCTACGGTTACGCTCATAATCTCAGGGGTAAGCCTTGCGCCCTTACAGTCAGGGCAAGTGCACGTAGTCATAACAGCTTCAATATCGCCCCTTGCCCATTCGCTGTTCGTACTTTCATATCTACGTTTTAAATTAGGAATAACGCCTTCAAAATCCG
>DAVZKM010000244.1:0-2319 GCA_052272245.1 Eubacterium sp. | reverse complement strand
TCGCAATAATAACAAAAGGCAGCGACTCAAATTTTTGGAATGATATGAAAAACGGGGCGATGTCTGCGGCAAACGAATACAATGTAAATATTACATTTGAAGGTCCTGAAAACGAAGAGGATTACGAAGCCCAAAACAAAATGATTGAAAACGCAATTTCAAGCAATGCCGGCGTTATAATTCTTTCAGCAATAGATTTTGAAAAAAATGCCGCCGCAACCCAAAAAGCTATTGACAGCGGAATTAAGGTAATCACGGTTGACAGCGATGTTGATGTAAACGGCAAGGAACTTTTTATAGGTACCAACAATATCGAAGCGGGCAAAAAAGCCGCAAAGCAGGTCGTAGATTTATGCAAGGAGCAAAAGTCTATTAATATAGGTATAGTAAATTACGGTGCCAATACCGAAAACGGCAAAGAAAGACTAAAAGGATTTTCAGATTATATAGACAAAATTGATAATGCAAAAATTGTTGATACGGTTAACATCGAATCAAACAAAGAAAGTGCAACCGCCGGTGCCGAAAAACTGCTTAAAAATCACAAGCAAATAAATGTACTCATAGGATTCAACGAATGGTCAACCCTCGGGGTAGCATATGCAATAAAGGAATTAAATTTGAATAATGAGGTTTTCGGTATAGGCTTTGACAGCAATGTCAACTGCGTAAATATGCTTGAAAGCGGAGAAATAGATACGCTGATTGTTCAAAATCCTTTTTCTATGGGTTATACCTCGGTTTCAAAAGCATCGGAAATACTGTCGGGCAAGAAGCCGCAAACAAACACAATTGAAACCGACACCTATGTTGTAACACGAAAAAATATGTTTTCACCGGATATTCAAAAAATACTTTTCAGCTTTAACGAAAGCAGTAATTAAAAAATATTAAAAACGGCTCTGACAGTCAATTTGGACTTATCAGAGCCGTTTTTATGCTTTTTGGGTAGTAATTTCAATATAATAATTCATAAAATTCGTAATTTTTTATACACTTTGAATAAAAAATTGTATTCAATTCTAAATCCGCCAAAGATACAATAAAGATGCTGAATGACTTAACGAAAATTTTTAAGGAGGTAATCTTTATGAAAAAGATGAAAAAGTTATTAGCATTATTATTAGCGACGATAATGGTAGTAGGTTTTGCAGCTTGCTCTTCAAAAAAGAGCGAAGACAGCACCGCATCAAAAGCCAAAGGTGAAATATCGGTGTTCTATTACACCTTCAGTGATGCTTACATTTCAACCGTTCGTTCATCTATGGATAAAATCTTAAAGGACGGCGGCTACACCTATAACGATTACGATGCAAACGGCAACCAAACAACACAGACCGAGCAGGTTCAAACAGCACTTGCAAAAGGCTCATCAATGCTTATCGTTAATGTAGTTGACACAGGCTCAAACGATGCGGCTCAAAACATTATCAATCTTGCAAAGGCTCAAAATGTTCCTGTAATTTTCTTTAACCGTTCGGTTGATCAGTCGGTTATTGAAAGCTATGACAAGTGTGTATTTGTAGGTACAGACTACGAGCAGGCAGGTCACATGCAGGGTCAAATGATCGGTGAATACCTTGTAAACAATTATGACAAACTTGACCTTAACGGCGACGGCAAAATCAGTTATGTAATGTTCAAGGGTCAAGAAGGCAATATGGAAGCAATCGCTCGTACGCAGTACGGTGTTGAGGACGCTAACAAAGTTCTTGAAGAAGCAGGCAAGCCTGACCTTGAATTCTACGATTCGGCTAACAAAAACAAATATCTTGTTGACCAGGACGGCTTATGGTCATCGGCTGCGGCTACAAACTATATGAGTACCGCTCTTGCTCAGTACACGGAATCAAACAAAAATATGATTGAGCTTGTAATTGCAAACAATGACGAAATGGCGCTCGGTGCAGTATCCGCTCTTCAAACAGCAGGATATAATAAAGAGGGCGGTAAAGTTATTCCGGTATTCGGTGTTGACGCAACAGATGCCGCTAAATCAGCTATCAAGTCCGGTTCAATGATTGGTACAATTAAGCAGGACGCACAAGGTATGGCTACGGCAATCACAACAATTATGGCAAACTACATCAACGGTGCAAATGCACTTGACGGTATCGACACTGAAAATGCAGTAGGTACATGGAGGGTAAACATTCCTTATTCAGCTTACACAGCAGATTCAGAATAATATAAATTAATTTTACAAAATACGGTTGGGGCATTTTGCCTCAACCGTACTATTCAAAGCAGATAGGAGAGATACGTATGCAAAACAATATAAATAAATCCGTTTCTGCGACTGACAAAGATATATTGTTA
>DAVZKM010000243.1:0-2346 GCA_052272245.1 Eubacterium sp. | reverse complement strand
AGAGCGACGCCGACATTTTGCTTACAATCAATACAAAAACAGGCAAGGCAAAGGCCATTGCCATTCCACGTGACACTATGGTTGACGTTGACCTTTACAGCGAAAGCGGAATTTTCCTCAGAAGTGAAAAAATGCAGCTTTGCTTAAGTTACGCTTACGGCGACGGCAAGGCAAAATCAGCAGAGAATACCGCAAATTCAATCAGCCGTATTCTTTATGATGTGCCTATCACCAAATATTTTGCGCTTGACCTTAACGGAATTGCTCCGATTAATGATTCCATCGGCGGTGTAACCGTTGACTCGCTTTATGATTTTAAAGACATTGGAATTAAAAAAGGCGACAAAATCAAACTTACGGGCGATTTGACTGAAAAATATGTAAGGCAGAGAGATATGGACACTGTAAACGCCTCTCTTAACAGAACCGCAAGGCAGGTTCAATATGTTAAGGCTTTTGCGTCTCAGGTTATTCCGGCCGTCACTCAGGATTTCAGCGTTGTTTCAAGGCTTTATGACACCGCAAGCAAATACAGCACGACTAATCTTTCGCTTTCTAATGTAACATATCTTGCTTCTCTTATGCTTTCAAAGGGCATTACAAATTTCGATACCGTAACTCTTGAGGGCGATATGCAAGAAAGCACGAAAAAAGATTATGCCGATTACGTTTATGCGGAATTTTATCCCGATAAGGATAAGCTTATGCAGTTAGTGCTCGATACGTTTTATACCAAGCAGGACAAATAATTGAATTTTTAATATAATCCCTCCTTGCGAGGTTATATTATATATTATACTTAAAGCTTACGTTGTAAGCAGAAAGGCTATAAGTTATGAATAAAGAAACAAAAAAAATGCTTTCTTTAAATGCCACAAAAATAAGAATTGGCATTATTGAAGGCACACATTCGGCTAAAGCAGGTCATCCGGGAGGAAGTCTTTCCTCGGCTGATTTATTTGCATATTTATATTTTGCCGAGATGAAAAACATTGACCCTAAAAATCCTAAAGCGGAAAACCGTGACAGATTTGTTCTTTCAAAAGGTCACTGCGCACCCGGTCTTTACAGTGCGCTTGCACTTAAAGGATTTTTCCCATTTGAGGATTTAAAAACACTTCGTCATATTGATTCATATCTTCAGGGCCACCCCAATATGAACACTGTTCCGGGAGTTGATATGTCAACAGGTTCTCTCGGTCAGGGTATCAGCGCTGCCGCAGGTATGGCAAAGGGAGCTAAATATTTAGATAAGAATATCAATGTTTACACTCTTTTGGGTGACGGCGAAATAGAAGAAGGTCAGGTTTGGGAAGCTATGATGTTTGCAAGCCAATATAAGCTTGACAATCTTTGCGTTATCGTTGACGTAAACGGACTTCAAATCGACGGCAAGTGCGAGGACGTTATGAACGCTGAGCCTATTGATAAGAAAATGGAGGCATTCGGCCTTAACGTTATCAAGATTAACGGCAACGATTTTGACGAGCTAGAAAAGGCATTTAATGCTTTTCACGAAAATATCGGTTCAGGTAAGCCTTTCGGTATTATTATGAAAACGGTTAAGGGCTTAGGCGTGTCATATATGGAAAATCAGGTCGATTGGCACGGCAAAGCACCTAACGATGCTGAATATGAAATTGCAATGAACGAGCTTAAAGCAAAGCTTGCAGAAATTGAGGAGGCGTAATTATGGCAGAAATTAAGAAAATAGCTACACGTGAAAGCTACGGTAATGCGCTTAAGGAATTGGCAAGCGAAGGTGCCGACAAGCTTGTAGTATTGGACGCTGACCTCTCAGCAGCAACAAAAACAGGAATTTTCAAAAAAGTATATCCAGACCGTCATTTTAACTGCGGTATTGCAGAGTCAAATATGATATGCGTTGCTGCCGGACTCAGCACAATGGGGCTTGTTCCGTTCGCTTCAAGCTTTGCAATGTTCGCCGCAGGCAGGGCATTTGAGCAGGTTAGAAATACAATCGGTTATCCTCATCTTAATGTTAAAATCGGCGCCACACATGCAGGTATTTCAGTTGGCGAGGACGGCGCTTCACACCAGTGTTGTGAGGACTTTGCGCTAATGCGTTCAATTCCGGGTATGGTTGTTATTTGCCCGGCTGACGATATTGAGGCAAGGCAAGCGGTTAAGGCGGCATATAAGTATGAAGGTCCTGTTTATCTCAGATTCGGCAGACTTGCTGTTCCTGTTTTCCACAGTGAGGATTACATATTTGAAATCGGTAAGGGCGAAGTCATCAAGGAAGGCTCAGACGTTTCAATTATTGCAAACGGCCTTATGGTAAACGAAGCGATTGAAGCAGGCAAGGCTCTTGAGGCTAAGGGA
>DAVZKM010000242.1:0-2362 GCA_052272245.1 Eubacterium sp. | reverse complement strand
TCAAAAAGTGCCGGGTCAGGCTTATGAACCCCGACATCACCGCTGACAACGGTAATGTCGCAATATTTTCTAAGTCCGCTTTCGTCAAGCTTATGATTTTGAAGATATGATGGACCGTTTGTTATAATTCCTACAATATATCCCCTGTCTTTAAGTTCCTTTAAAAGCTTGGGTGTATGTTCAAAAATCACATTACAGTCACCGAATCGGCAGTCATAATGGCAGGCAAGCTCCTTGGCAGGCGGTGCGTCGTTCCACCGCCACTCATCAATTATGCCCTGATACCATTTTTCCCTGTCAACATATCCGCCGTTACCTGTAATGCGCATATAATCTTTTCTTTTTTCACGTTCCTCGCAAGGCAAATTCGGGCAAAACTCATCTAAAAACATATCCATATATTTTTCAAATGCCGCCGTTCTGTCCTGCAAAGTTTCATCAAAATCAAATAATACTGCTTTTATCATACTGCAACTGCTTTTCAAGTTCATCAAGTGATGAAAATCGCTTCTCCCCTCTTAAATATCTGACAAGCTCAATGCGTATATTTTCATTATATAAATCACCCGAAAAATCAAAAATGTGAGTTTCAGAAAGAGGAGAGGAAAGACGCCACGTGGGCCTTATCCCAATATTTGTAAATGATTTATATTCCTTGCCGCAAACGAAAGTTCTGCTTTCATAAACGCCGTATTTCGGCACAACAAGTCCATTCGGCAAGTGCTGATTAAGGGTCGGAAAGCCGATTGTTCTGCCCCTCATATCGCCTGAAATAACCTTTGACTCAAAAGTGAAATTATATCCAAGCATATCGTTAGCCTGCTCAATTTCGCCGTCTGCAATGCATTTTCTTATTCTTGTGGATGAAATCGGCTCGCCGTTAAAATCAAGATGTTCCAAAATTCTGACCCAAATACCCATTTTTTCAAGATAATTTCTCATATCAAGCGCCGACCATGACGCATTCTTGCCAAATCTGAAATTAAAACCGCACAAAACGGTTTGCGCCCGAAATCTGTCTATCAGAATTTTATTTATAAAATCTTCGCCGTCCATATGCTTAATCTGCTCAAAATCGGCAAATACGCAATTTGGATATCGTTTTTTAAACAAGCTTTTTTGCAAAAGCGAAAATTTATTATTAACACAGTAAATAACGGTATTTTCAGCACCGGTAATTACTGTTTGGTGAGCCTTGTGCATTCCGTCAAAATCGCCGAGTGCAACAGCTCGCCTTGAAATACTGTTATTATTATTCATACCGTCTTAATCACGTTTAACCAAAAGTCTTTCAACCAAAAGCTCCTGTGTGTCGAGACTGCATTTTCCGAGTCCTAAAAACCCTACATCTTGAGAATACACCCTATAGCTTTTGTTTTCAAGTCTTTTTTTTATTCTTTTAATATCAAGTGCTCCGCCGTTTTGAAATCTCTTAGCCTGGGCAGGCGAAACAAACACGCTGTCAAGGCTTAGAAACATTTTATCAATATCAATCAAAACATCCTCAAAACCCTTATCGCTGTCTTTTCTTTCTTGCATTTCGTCTAAAGTAATGCAATCGTCAAGAGTAAAGCCCATAGCCGCCGTTCTCTCAAGCTCAGTCATAACTGCACCGCAGCCAAGCCTATTGCCCAAATCGTCAATAAGAGTTCTTATGTAAGTACCTTTAGAGCAAAGCACATCTATCGTATAAATATTTTCATTTTCATTAGAAAATTCACGGCAAAGCGAAAGCTCTTTAATCTCGACCTTCCTTGCCTGCCTTTCAACCTCTATTCCTTTGCGTGCCAAATCATAAAGCCTTTGACCGTCAACGCTGACAGCGGAATACATAGGCGGAATTTGCTCAATCTCTCCCCTAAAATCAACAAGTACCGACTCAACATCATCAATTGAAGCAGTAACGTCATATTCACCCGTGACCTTGCCCGTAATGTCAAGAGTATCGGTAGTCTTACCAAGCAAAAATCGGGCACGATAACCCTTATCGCTGTCAGGCAAATAATTCAAAAATCTTGTTGCGCCGCCGAGCATAATAGGCAAAACTCCCGTTGCCATAGGGTCAAGAGTACCCGTATGCCCTGCTTTCTTTTCCCGTGTTATTCCCCTAACCTTAGAAACAACGCCGAACGAGGTTATATCCTTGCCTTTATTTATACATATTATACCCGTCATTCGAGCATCTCCCTGCACTTATCAACAAGCAATCGCCTTGCCTCTTTAACATCGCAATCAAATTTACAGCCTGCTGCCTGAGCGTGGCCGCCACCGCCGAAGCAAGCAGCAAGTTTAGCGGCATTAACACTTTCAAATGTACGAATTGAAGCCTTACACGTTCCGTCAGGTCGCTCTTGGATGATTA
>DAVZKM010000241.1:0-2387 GCA_052272245.1 Eubacterium sp. | reverse complement strand
AGAGTTTGCCGGGGTATTGAGCAGGGGCTTGATATAGCACGAGCGGCAGGCTTTGACAGCGTTACGGTTTTTGAAAAACGTCAGCCAAGGCTGATTACTATTGAGTAAATTTTAGATAAGGAAAAGATTATGGATAAATTATTGGAAATAATTGAAAAAAATCCGAGATTGTCTAACAGCGAAATTGCAGTTATGCTCGGTAAAAGCGAAGAGGAAACAGAAGAACAAATACGTCTTTATGAAAAGTCGGGCGTTATTAAGGGATACAGAGCAATGATTGATAAAAATAAGGCAAATTCCCAAACGGTTACTGCGCTTATTGAAATCAGAGTTCAGCCTAAATTTGGCCACGGATTTGACGAAATTGCAAACAGAATTGCGGCTTTAGAAGAAGTTGAAAGCATTTATCTTATGAGCGGCGGATTTGACCTTTGCTGTATGGTCAGCGATAAATCATTTGAGGAAATTGCACTTTTTGTTGCTAACAGGCTTTCTCCGCTTGACGGCGTTATGTCTACGGCAACTCACTTTATTCTGAAAAAATATAAGGAACAGGGCGTATACTTTACAGAACCTCCTAAGGATGACAGGGGGATTCTTTCTTTCTGATGGACTACAATAATTATTTAAACCCTACTCTTGTCAACGTTAAGCCAAGCGGAATAAGAAAGTTCTTTTCTATAGCTGAGGAGATGGATGACGTTATATCTCTCGGTGTCGGTGAGCCGGATTTTAAAACCCCGTGGCACATCAGGCAAACAGGCATTAACTCGCTTGAACAGGGTGCTACAAGATATACGGCTAATGCCGGACTTGCTATTTTAAGAGACGAAATTGCAAACTATTATAAACGTAGATTTAATGTGAATTACAGCGCTGAGAGCGATATTATGGTTACTGTCGGCGGCTCGGAGGGTATCGATATGGCTATTCGTTCTCTCGTATGCCCCGGCGATGAGGTGCTTGTTGTTGAGCCAAGCTTCGTTTGCTATAAGCCGATTATAGAAATTTGCGGCGGCGTAGCTGTTCCTATTGTTACTAAAAATGAGAATAACTTTAAGCTTATGCCTGAAGAAATTGAAAATGCCGTAACCGATAAAACAAAACTTATCGTTTTGCCTTTCCCTAATAATCCGACGGGCGCCGTTATGCGTAAGGCAGATTTGGAAAAGATTGCCAAGGTTATTAAAAAGCACGATTTGCTCGTTTTGTCAGACGAGATTTACTGTGAGCTTACCTATGGAAATGAGGAGCATACTACCATTGCGTCTCTTGACGGTATGCAGGAGAGAACGATTGTTATTAATGGCTTTTCAAAAACATATTCTATGACAGGTTGGCGGCTTGGCTATGCGCTCGGTCCGGCTCCTGTTATTAAGCAGATGACAAAGCTTCATCAATACGCTATTATGTCTGCTCCCACCACATCGCAGTATGCCGCTGTTGAGGCGCTTCGCAACGGTGATGAGGATATAAAAAAAATGCGTGATGATTATGATATGCGCCGCCGTTTTACGGTAAATGCGTTTAGGGAAATCGGACTTGACTGTTTTGAGCCTGAGGGCGCATTCTACGTTTTTCCCTGCATTAAGTCAACGGGCCTTTCGTCTGAAGATTTTTGTGAACGGCTTATTATGGCTAAGCACGTTGCAGTTATTCCCGGCAATGCCTTTGGCGATTGCGGCGAAGGATTTATACGTGTATCTTATTGCTATTCTATTGATAATATTAAGGAAGCGGTAAGACGTATCGGCGAATTTGTTAAAGAACTTGGAGAAAATTAATGTCAGTTAAAGTTAAGGCTTATGCAAAAATTAATTTAATGCTTGATATTATCAGCACACGTAAAGACGGCTATCACGATTTATTTATGATTATGCAAAGTATCAATCTTTATGATACTGTCACAATCAGTGAAACTAAATCCAAAAAGATAACCATTACCTGCAATATTGACGATATCCCTCTTGATGAAAAGAATATTGCGTACAAGGCGGCTGACGCATTTTTTAAAGCAAATAAAATTAAAAATAAAGGAATTAATATTGATATAGTTAAGCGTATTCCTCATCAGGCGGGTCTTGCGGGCGGAAGTGCAGACGGTGCGGCTGTTCTTGTTGCACTTAATGAACTTCTCGGTACAAATCTTTCAGATGACGAACTTTGCGATATCGGTGTTAAAATCGGCGCCGATGTTCCGTTTTGCATTAGGGGCGGTACCCTCTTGGCGCAGGGTATAGGCGACGTGCTTCATAAGGTTAAGCCGCTTCGCAAGTGCTTTATTTTGATTGCAAAGCCCGATTACGGTGTGAATACGGGCAAGGCTTATGCTTTGTTTGATTCAAACGGCAAGGTCCATACCCCTGATAAATTCGGTATGCTTTGCA
>DAVZKM010000240.1:0-2411 GCA_052272245.1 Eubacterium sp. | reverse complement strand
CTAATTGAAAGACCTTTATTCACATCATTTTCATAAAAACGGGGGTATTATCCTCGTCATATCGCTGAATTGCGGCATTGAACTTGCACCACTTGTACTCGCCTTTATGTACTATGGTTCTTATTTCCAAATCGCACTCGCCGTCAGTCGCCATAGCCTTACCTATAGCCTGAAAAACAATGCTCTTGTCCTCCGGGTGAATAAGCTCATCAAGGCGGTAATTTTTATTGGCATAAGCCTGTTTTGTAGTGCCGAAAATGCGGCAAGCACCCTCGTTTAAATATTGCACCTCAATATGCATATCGCTCGTAACTTTAAAAAGGCAGACGCCGCCTGTTACAAGGTCGATAAGATAATTCATTTCCTTAGCTTTATTGCGCAATTTTTCTTGCAATTCCTGCGATTTTGACACATCGGCAAGGGTAAGCCTGCAAAGGCTTGAATTATCATAATTTTGACCCGTGCAATGGATAAAAATTTCATTTTTATCCTTATCAACAAACTCTGCGTCAAAATAAACATAGGGTGAATTTTTCTTGCAAAGCGCTCTCATAATTTCTTCTCTGTAAATCGGCTTTATTATATTGTGAAGAAATAGCTTTCCCTGCTTTATTTTTGACGGGTGAACGCCTGTAAACTCGCAAAAATGATTGTCGCAATCAACAACCTTAAGCCCATCTGCCTTGTCAACAACAAGGTTCATAAAATCAACCTCGTACACCTCATCGTCATTAATGCTGTAAATTTTTATCTCCCCCTTTAGAATATCCATAGTAAGTTGTCGCAATAAATTCTATGAATTATTTAAAGTGTATATGAAATCGCCGAAACACAGCTTTTCAAATAATAATTATAACATAAATTGTAGTGTTAATGAATACGTTTTGTAAACTTTTCTAAAATTTTAAAAAATGTCAAACCTATTTTTTATATAAAAATATTATTTTACTATATGAAAAGCGATTGATTTGTGTTAAAATAGAAAAGTATTATATACATCAAGTTTCAAAAGATGAGTAAAAGGAGAACAAAATATGTCAAAGGTTTTTCGTATTTTTGTTGAAAAGAAAAAGGGAAACGACATTGAAGCGGGTCAAACCCTTGCGGATTTGCGTGACAATGTCGGCTTAAGCGCTCTTGAGGATTTGAGAATTATCAATCGCTATTATGCTCAAGGTCTTACTGAAGAAGAATTTAACCTTGCGGTAAAGCAAATCCTTTCAGAACCTAATCTCGACAATGTTTACACAGAACTTTCAATACCTGAGGATTACAGATATTTTGCAATGGAATATCTCCCGGGGCAATATGACCAAAGAGCCGATTCTGCGGCTCAATGTATCCAGCTTCTCACGGCAGGTGAACGCCCTGAGGTGCAAAGTGCAAAAATAATTGCCGTTAAGGGTGACATCACAGACGAAGAGTTTGAAAAAATTAAGAATTATATCATTAACCCTGTTGAGTCAAGAGTTGCAAGCCTTGAAATTCCGGAGTCGCTTGATATTAAATCAGACGTTCCTGCCGATATCGCAAGAATTGACGGCTTTATAGATATGAGCGATAACGAAATTGAGGCTTACCATTCATCAATGGGATTTGCAATGAGCATTGCGGATTTATGCTGGGTAAGAGATTATTTTAAAAATGACGAAAACAGAAATCCGAGCCTTACGGAGCTTAAAGTTATCGATACATATTGGTCTGACCATTGCCGCCACACAACATTTGCAACACAGCTTGACGAAATCAAGATTGACAGCAGCAAATACACAGACGCCATCAACAAAGCTTTAGAGCAATATTTTGACATAAGAAAAGAAGTTTACGGCGACAGAGATAAGATTGTTTGTCTTATGGATATGGCTTGCATAGGCACAAAGGTACTCAAAAAGCGTGGCCTTGTAAACAATCTTGACGAGAGTGAGGAAATCAATGCCTGCTCAATCGAGGTGCCCGTTGTTGTTGACGGTAAAACAGAGCAATGGCTTGTTCAGTTTAAAAACGAAACGCACAACCATCCGACTGAAATTGAGCCTTTCGGCGGTGCAGCTACTTGCCTCGGCGGCGCAATTCGTGACCCGCTTTCAGGCAGAGCATACGTATATCAGGCTATGCGTGTTACAGGTTCGGGCGACCCTACTACTCCTTTTGAAAAAACACTTGATGCTAAATTACCTCAAAGCAAGATTACAACAGGTGCAGCCGCAGGCTATTCAAGCTACGGCAACCAGATAGGTCTTGCAACAGGTCAGGTTACAGAACTTTATGATGAGGGTTATGTAGCTAAGAGAATGGAAATTGGCGCTGTTATAGGCGCTTCTCCTAAAGATAATGTAAAAAGAGAATGTCCGCAAAAGGACGACGTAATCGTACTTTTGGGCGGAAGAACCGGACGTGACGGCTGCGGCGGT
>DAVZKM010000239.1:0-2440 GCA_052272245.1 Eubacterium sp. | reverse complement strand
ATTAAAGAATACACAAAGGAAAGTATAGTACGCCTTTATTCCGTTGTTTTCCAGGATTTCAAAATTTTTTCAACCACGCTTGCACAGAATATTTCAGCAGGTGAAAAATACGATTATGATAAGCTTTATGATGCACTCGACAAAGCAAATATAAAAGACAGAGTGCTTGCTATGGAAAACAAGGAAAGCACTTATCTTTATAAGGATTTGGATAAATCGGGCGTTGAAATATCAGGCGGTGAGGCACAAAAACTTGCCCTTGCCAGAGCATTATATAAGGATGCACCGGTAGTTATCCTTGATGAGCCAACAGCGGCACTTGACCCGATTGCCGAAAATGAAATATACAGCAGATTTAATTCATTTGTTGATAACAAAACAGCAATCTATATTTCACACAGATTATCAAGCTGTGTATTCTGCAATCGCATTGCGGTGTTTGATGAATCACACCTTGTTGAAACCGGCACACATCAAGAATTACTTAATGCAAATGGCAAGTACAGCGAACTTTGGAATGCACAAGCAAAATATTATGTTTAATAAATAAGCAAAAGAAACTGATGGATAAAACCATCAGTTTTATTTTATTAGTGTCTTTAGACGGTTGAGCAGCGAAAGGAGCGAAACAAAGACCCACCCGCTATTGTCTTGCGCCCTCTATGCAAACATCAGTGGGCAAATCAAACAGAAACACAACATCAGACTCTTTTTAATTATTACAAGAATTAATTTTGACAAAACAATATATTTTAAAAAATAGCAGAACTCGCTTAATTCCGCAATTTATGTCGAAAAAGGGTAGAAATGGGATAAAAAAGCCGAAGAGGATAATAATATGTCGACAAAAACGTGAAAAAAAATCACAAAAAGTGGAGAAAAACTATTGAAATTGGATTTGTTTTGTGATAAAATGTGGAAGAAATAAAAAAAGGGAGTTTTTATTATGGAAAAGAAATTAAAAGTGCTCATTGCAGACAATTCAAAACAATTTGCCGCACAGTGTCAAAAAGAGTTGGAAACGCAGGGCTACGAAGTTTCAACAATGGACAATGACGGTACTAAGGTTTTTGATGCTATAGCAAAGCAGAAGTTTGACGTTATTTTGATGGATGTTTTTATGACTAATGAAGATGCAGTCGATGTGCTTGAGTACTATCAAACCCATACGATTGAAAAGCCGATAATCGCTGTTTTATCAACAATCAGTAGTGAAGAACTTGAAAAACAGACAATGTCTTTGGGAGCAGATTATTTCTTTATAAAGCCGATTTCGCCTGCACAGGTTGCAAAAAGAATTACTCGCTTAACTGCGTGGAAGAATGAGCATAAGGCTGAAATTCAAAAGGGCAGAGCAATGTTTGAACAGGATATGGATGTTGTGATTTCCGATATTATGAGGCAAATCGGCGTGCCTGCGCATATTAAAGGCTATCATTATTTGAGAACGGCTATAAAATATTGCCTTGACGACAGCGAAATGCTTTCATCTGTTACTAAAATTCTTTATCCAAGCGTTGCAAAGAAATATAAAACGACTTCCTCACGTGTTGAAAGAGCAATTCGCCACGCAATTGAGGTTGCTTGGGACAGAGGCGATGTTGATGTTTTGTCATCATACTTCGGTTATACAATTCAGTCGGAACGTGGCAAGCCGACAAATTCGGAATTTATAGCAATGATTACCGATAAAATCAATCTTTCCATGCGTAATTCAATGTAAAATAAAATAGACTTATGTATATTAATTGTTTGCTTTTGTTTACAAAATGTTCAAAAATATACAAATGAAAACTTTTGTGAAAGTTGCTATTTGTTCAAGTTGACAAAATTAACGTAAAGCATTTGACAAATTAAAATTTTGGTATTACCATTAACATATAAATTAAACAGTCAAATGCAATGAACAGGAAATGACTTTGCGTACACCGTTTACAGAAAACTGTCGGTTGTGCAAGACAGCAGCAAGGAACGTTTGGCCCTCACCTGCAAGCAGTTTCAGCGAAAGGAAACGAGTAACTGAAATCGGTTCTCACCGTTATATGAGTCGCTGTTAATATCAATTGATATTTGACGACGGTTGAGTGGTCGACCTTTTGTCGGCAAGCAAAGTGGTAACACGAAAGCGCAAGAAAATAAGAAGTTTATGCCTTCGCCTTTGCAAAAAATCGGAAACGGTTTTTGCTTGGCGAAGGTTTATTTTTTTGTTAAGCATCTTGACTGCTAATATAATAAAGAAAGAAGATGTATTTATGAACACGCTTGTAATTGTTTTAATTGCTGTTGTTGTTCTCGGTTTAGGCTATGTCTTGTACGGCAGACGTATAGCTAAAAAATGGGGTATTGACCCTAAAGCCGAAACTCCTGCCGTAAAGTATAATGACGGAAAGGACTATGTTCCGACTAACGGTTGGACGGTATTTTCACATCAGTTTTCATC
>DAVZKM010000238.1:0-2447 GCA_052272245.1 Eubacterium sp. | reverse complement strand
ATCGTCCCAAGCATCATCTGCTTCAAAATCTGCGTGCATCAATTCCTGAATAGCGGCGCTGATACCGTTTGCATCAATACCGGCAATAGCAAGAAGGTCCTCCTGCAAACCGATAGTCGAGAAAGCGTTTTGATGGCCGAGCATTTTGAAAGCGCAAGCCTTACCGCTTTTAGCAACAACCTCAGCAACAGCTGAGCCTAAGCCGCCCATAACCTCGTGGTCCTCAACAGTAATAATTCTTCTTGTATCCATAATAGCAGACATAACAGCCTCTTCGTCAATCGGCTTAATAGTATGCATATTAAGAACTCGTACCTTCAAGCCTGCGTCCGCTTCAGCCATACGTGCAGCCTGCATAGCCTCAAATACGCAAGAACCGCAAGCAATAACGGTAATATCCGTACCCTCGTTCATAACGGTAGCTTTATCCCACTCAAAATTACAATCGGCAGGCGATTTGTAAATAACTTGGTCAAAACCACGGTTAATTCTGATATAAACCGGACCCGGGATGTCATAAGCAGCTTTAACTGCATGATATGTTTCCGAGCCGTCGCAAGGACAAATAACTGTCATATTCGGCAAAACTCTCATACAAGCCATATCAATAAGAGAATGATGAGTAGAGCCGGCCTGACCGAATGATGTACCTGCATGAGTCGCAATAATCTTTACCGGAACATTTTGATAACAAATATCAGTATGAACCTGGTCAAGTGAACGAGCAGAAGCAAAGATAGCAAAGGTAGAAGCAAACGGAATAAGTCCGTTTTTAGCCATACCTGCGGCAACGCCGAAAAGATTTTGCTCGGCGATACCTACATTGAAAAATCTGTCAGGGAATTTTTCACCGAACATACCAATTTTAGTTGATTTAGCAAGGTCGGCAGTAAGAGCAACAACGTCTTTGTGCTCTTCGCCAAGTTCGCAAAGTGCGATACCGTAGCATTCGGCAGTTGAAAGCTTTGTGGTATCAGTCATCGTATATGTCATTCCACCCATAATTTACGCCTCCTTCTCTGCTCTGTCGCAACGTTCTTTATAATATTTATCAAGACTTGCATAAGCCTGCGCAGTCTTTTCCTCATCAAGTGAGCCGTAATGCCATAAGTAATTATCTTTCATAAAGTCAACGCCTTCACCCTTGAAAGTATCCATAACAATAGCGGTAGGCTTATCGCCGCCGTTTTTGTGGTTTTCAATAGCCCATTCAATAGCGTCATTAAGTTCCTTGAAATTATGACCGTCAATACGTTTTACATTAAAGCCAAAAGACTCAAACTTCTTGTCAACAGGCTCAACCTTCATCTCATCGTCAACCCTGCCGTCAATCATACACTTATTGACATCGGCAAGAACAACAACATTAGAGAGTTTGAACTGAGCGGCACTCATTGCAGCCTCCCAATTTGAACCTTCATTAAGCTCACCGTCGCCTGTCAAAACATAGTTCATATAGTCAATGCCATTTACTCTGCCTGCAAGCGCAAAACCGACAGCGAGAGAAAGACCGTGACCGAGCGAACCTGTTGAGCAATCAATGCCTCTGACTTTATTACAGTCAAGATGCATACCAATCTTTGCTCCGGTAAGGTTAAAGATTTTAAGCTCATCAATCGGCATAAATCCATAATCGCAGATAACAGGCGCATAGCCTACTGCAGCATGACCCTTCGAAAGAACAAATCTGTCTCTGTCAGGCAAACTTGGATTGTTGACGTCGATTTTCATGAAACGGTGGTACAAAATAGTCATAGCGTCCATTGCGCTCATTGCACCGCCAAGGTGACCCGAACCACCCCAAATAGCTGTTTGGATTGTGAGTCGTCTTAATTCATCCGCCTTTTTTTCAAGGCGTAGCCACTCTGCTTTATCGAATGGCTTGTAGTTAGCCGGCATAAAAAATACCCCCATTATTATATTTTTAATTTTGCCAATTACGTTTAAATATTATTTGCCGATATTATTTGATTAGACCGGGAATTTCAGGATGCCTTTCAGCCACAACAGAGAATGCATCCTCGGCAATATCAATTGCGAGCTTAATGTCATCGTCTGTTACAGCGGCATTCATAAAGTGGTTATGGTGAGATGCAAGGAAAAGACCCCTTGATACACATTCTGCAATCCACTCCTGATGAAGCATAAGGCTGTCATCATTAGCAATTCTCAAATAAAACAGCGCAGGCTCACCTGATACAACAAGGTCGAAACCGTGCTCTTTACCTGCTGCCTTAAAGCCGTCCGTAAGCTTAGTACCCATTTCTCTAAACATTTTAGGCGTATCAAGCTTTTTCATTTTAGGAATACAAGCAAGGCAAGCGGCAAAAGGCTCGGCACTCATCCAGTATGAGCCTGTATATACAACGGATGAAGCCGTGTTTTTCATATGTTCTTGACCGCAAACACAAGACAATCTTTATCAACGCTTGAGCCTGTTCCATCGC
>DAVZKM010000237.1:0-2448 GCA_052272245.1 Eubacterium sp. | reverse complement strand
GTATCGCCGCACATAGCCTTATGAATCTTCTTGCCTTCAGCCTTATCAAGACCTGCACCAAGATACTTCATAACCTCTTTGTGACCGCCGATACCGCCTGCACCCGGATATCCGCCTGCAATAATCTTACCAAAGATTGTGATATCAGGATCAATACCATAATAACCCTGTGCACCGGAAAGACCGATACGGAAACCTGTTACAACTTCATCACATACAAGAAGAGCGCCATACTTACGGCAAAGAGCCTGAACACCCTTAGGGAAGTCCTTATCTACAGGACGAGTTGCTGATTCAGGACCGCATGGCTCAATGAATACAGCAGCTGTACCGCCACGGAACTTATTAATAATAAGTTTCTTCTCGAGATCTTTAAGGTCATTAGGGAAGAATTCCTGAGTATGCTTAAATACGAACATAGGAACACCGTGAGACTGAAGGTTAAGAGTACCCGGAACACGCATTCCCCAAGCAAGCTGGTCAGACCAACCGTGGTAAGCGCCGCCCATCTTAATGATATTCTTATGACCTGTAGCAAGACGAGCTACACGAACAGCACACATACATGCCTCAGTACCTGAACCAAGCATACGGAACATTTCTACTGAAGGTACACACTCGCTGATTTTCTTAGCAAGCTTATATTCGTAAGGATGGAACAAACCCGTTGAAGGACCGCAATCGTCAAGAAGTTCTTTAACTTTTTCTTTTACGACATCATCATTTGATCCGATAATAGTAGGTCCACCTGCTTGAAGGAAGTCAAAATATTCGTTTCCGTCGATATCCCAAAGTCTGTTACCCTTTGCCTTAGTCATAACAATCGGGAACGGATAATTAAAAGCAAGGTTATGCTGAACGCCGCCCGGAATTACTTCCTTAGCCTCAGTAATCATTTCCTTTGACTTTGCACACTTCTTCTCAAAGTATTCTTCTTCATACTTTTTAAGAGCAGTACGGTTGATTGAGTAAATTGGTTTTTTGATGAGCGCATCAAGTTCTGCTGTGAGTACGGCTGCATCAGGATACTCTGTAATAGCAAATCTTGTATCCATTGTAGTATTCCTCCTTAGAATAACATAGTGTATTTTACCGTGAACATTGCTCGCCATTGACGGTGAGCGGTGGCTCACTAATATTTACACTATAAGTATATCACTTTTTTACGATTTGTCAAATGAATAAATATAAATAATTCGATTATTTTGTTGCAAATAATAAACATAAATGATAATATACATTGTATAAAATAAGATTTGAGAGGGAGATTTGTAGAGCTTGCACAAAGAGAAATACGCAAATTTGTGCAACACTACAAAATTTATAAAAATGTTAGAAAAAAGATACAAAGAAGCTTTTGAAAGAGCAAGCGAAGAGAGACAGGAGTTAATTCTCGAAACCGGAATAGAGGAATTTTCATCAAAAGGATATGAAAAAGCCAATATTAATGTAATTGCAAAAAAATGCGGAATAAGTATCGGGTTGATGTACAAGTATTTTTCTACTAAAGAGGACTTGTTTATCACCTGCTTGCAAAGAGGAATGAAAATACTTGATGACATACTTGACGATATTATGGCAAGCGATGATAAAATTCTTGTAAAAGCGGAAAAAGTAATTCGTGCGACTTGCTTTCACTCAAAGAAAAACGCCAATTACATTAAATTATATAATGAAATTGGCGCAAGCAAAAATAAGGTGATGGTTGATATTCTTGCAACAGCGATTGAGGAAAGTACAAGTCAAAAATATATAAAAAGCATTACTCAAGCACTAAAAAACGGCGACGTAAGGTCTGACCTTGACCCAAAACTTTTTGCTTTTTTTCTTGATAATCTTTTAACAACCCTTCAATTTTCATATACCTGTGATTATTACAGAAAAAGATTTGAAATTTACACCGGTATCGACGTAAACAAAATGGACGATGAGCAAGTAATAAGCCAATTATTAAGTTTTATTGAGTCTGCATTTACATATGAGAAGAAAAAACAACTGTAAAAATTTACATTTTGCTTGAAAGTAAACAAAGTGTACTGTATAATATTAGTATTACACAGCATCTTTTCGCTTAAAAGCCTTTTGTATAATCTGCTGCGTATATTTAATTACGGAGGATATAAGTATGAAAAAATATGTAATTACATACGACATCGGCACAACCGGAATCAAAACCTGTCTTATTGAAATCGAGGACACAATGAGAATTTTAGCATCAGCAACAGCAGGATACAATCTATATGTTGATGATGAAACAGGTGTTAAAGGAGGAGCCGAGCAAGACGCAGACGAATGGTGGGCTGCAATGTGTTCAACTACAAGAACCGTGTTTGACAAAATGCCTGCTATAAAAAAAGAACAGGTTGAAGGTATCAGCTTCTGTTCCGCTATGCAAGGTCTTGTTCTTGTTGACAAAGAAGGAAAATGCATAAGGCGTCCTATGACTTA
>DAVZKM010000236.1:0-2502 GCA_052272245.1 Eubacterium sp. | reverse complement strand
AGCGCAGAAGATAAATAAATGGTTGAAGGGTGTCATGGCAGCTGCCATGACCCTGCAAACAATATTGCGAAGTGCACGGTCGTTCATATCAAGGCATCTTTTAACAAGAACTCTGCGCTGGTCAATGCCAAGCACATTGCCCTGCTGAATATGGTTGTCAAGAATAGCGCACATAAGATTATTAGCGCTCGTAATGGCGTGCATATCGCCTGTAAAATGAAGATTGATATCCTCCATAGGAACTACCTGAGAATACCCTCCGCCTGCGGCACCGCCTTTAATACCAAAAACAGGGCCGAGCGATGGCTCTCTGAGTGCGGCAACAGCCTTTTTGCCAAGTTTATTAATAGCCTGCGAAAGACCGATAGAAACAGTAGTCTTTCCCTCACCTGCAGGAGTAGGATTGACAGCAGTTACCAAAACAAGTTTTCCGTCATCTTTATCTTTAAGTGCCTCAAGAGTTTCATTTGAAATCTTAGCCTTATAGTGACCGTAAGGCTCAATATCAGCGGAGTTAAGACCGATCATTTCGGCAATCTCATTAATATCTTTCATTTTTGCACGCTGTGCAATTTCAATATCGCTTAACATAACATACCTCATTAATATTTAACTTAGATACTATTATAACATATATTATATAATATTCCAACAATTAATTTTAATACAAAAAACACAATTTTTACTTGACAATGGCGCATTAATATATTTTAATATAATAAGTTAATACTTAATACTCAAAGGAGATAAAAATTGAAGAAAAAAAGAGTTGGATTTTTCAGCGGACTTGATTTTGTAACATTTATCACCGCTTTAATCGGCTCTTGCTATGGACTTGCTCTTGTTTACAGTGCAACATATTCAACATTGAAGAACGGCGCAATCATTGCAAGCGGTGTAAAAAGTATGCTCATTTCAACCTTGGGTGGCATTATTTTTGCGCTTATTGTATGCAATATTGACTATGAAATTATATCTAAGCTTTGGCCTATAGTTGCGGCAGGCTGTATCGGGCTTATGGTGATTACTCTACTTTTTGGTAAAGCCGTAAATCCTGACAGACCCGATGCAAAAAGTTGGCTTGATCTTGGAGTATTTTATTTTCAAACGTCAGAACTTTTAAAAGTTGGATTTATAATATCGTTCTCATATCATCTTGATATGGTTAAGGATAAATTAAACAGAGTTAAAACCATTATCCCGCTCGTTATTCACGGTATAATTCCGATAGGTCTTGTACTTCTCACCGGTGATGCCGGTTCGGCACTTATTTTCCTTGTAATGTTTATAGGAATGCTATTCTTTGCCAAGGTTAATATTGGCTACTTTGTTGCAGGCATTTGTGCAATTATTGTCGGATTTACTGCGGCTTGGAAGCTTAACATTATAAACGGTGTTCAAAGGGAACGAATTACAGCTCTGTTTTATCCAGAACAATATAAAGACGTACTTTATCAGCAGACAAACGGCAAAATAGCTCTCGGAAGCGGTGGCTGGACGGGTGAAGGATACCTTCACGGCAGTATGACTCAAAGCGGTTCAGTTCCTGTTAATGAAAGTGATATGATTTTAACCGTTGCAGGTGAGGAACTTGGATATATAGGTGCACTTGCAGTTATTATTATTTTAGCCGTGCTTATTATAAGGGTAATGACAACAGGTCTTAAGGCAAGAGATAATGTTGGATATTTGATGTGCAGCGGCATATCAGTTATGCTTTTTGCGCAAATGTTTGTTAATATTGGTATGGAGTTAAGTATTTTACCGAGTATAGGTATTACACTGCCTCTCTTCTCTGCAGGCGGCTCGTCATCACTTTGTATTTATTTGGCTCTCGGTATTGAAATGAGTGTTTACAGATTTTCAAAGCCGCAAACAAATGCCTTGTTCTATAAATAATTTAATAATAAGTTAAAACCCTGTTTCTACAAAAGTTGAACAGGGTTTTAATTTTATATAGGTAAGTGCAACTTTATTCATATTATAACATCGGTAATATAATTTTGGTTCTATAATAATTGTTATAGTGATATTATCAAAATTTCATTAGATTAAAAGATGTAATTGTTACAAATATTAAAAAGTTCGGAAAATATTGAAATATTCATACAATTAGAGGTAAAAGAGCAAGAATCCAAAACGCACGAATTTAATCCTGCGTTAACAACATTCAGAAATTGGTTTAAACCGATTGTCAACTCAACTGAACAGCCTGTCTCGAACGGCTTTACCAAAGAGTGCAACTACAAAATCAAGGTTCTGAAACGAAACACTTAAGGTTAAAGAAACTTTGAAAGATTCAGAAAACGAATACTTTTTATGTTTAACAATGCTGATTTAAGCAAAATACAGTCAAGGGCAAGCTTGCCTTTGACTGTATCATTCGTCGTTATTTTATTTGGTTACTCTAACATTTGACAAAGAGCCAAAATCATAACCACCAGTTGAACTGGTGGTTTGCACAGGCCCTATAAGGGCCGCCTACTGGCTTGCCGACTGAAA
>DAVZKM010000235.1:0-2510 GCA_052272245.1 Eubacterium sp. | reverse complement strand
TGTTGTTCTTCTTCCATGCACCGAAGTACTTGCCGATGATGCAAGTGGTGTGGTCGTAGCATACACCGGACGGCATAAGGTGAAATGCAAATCTGCCGTGCTCGTTAATAATTGTGTGGCCTGCGTTTGCACCGCCTTGGAAACGGATAACAATGTCGCTTTGGCCTGCGAATAAATCAGTGATTTTACCTTTACCTTCGTCGCCCCAGTTTGCGCCGACAATAGCTCTAACCATTTTAAAAATCTCCTGTTTTAATTATTAAATCAAATTTTAAAAGCGCAGTGATGGATTGCTCACTGCGCCCTTGATTTATTATATAATAGGTATCTTATAAAGTCAACTTTATTTTTTGATTTTACCGCCCTTATTGCCGGAATATTTAATTTTGCTGACTGAAACCTTGCCCGCAGCCGAGCTTATATATATTCCTTTTTTCTTATTTTTCTGTATTTTGCAGTTTTTTATTGAACCTTTTGACTTGCTTACAAAATAAATTCCGTTGCCTTTATTTGACGACACGGTGCAGTTTTTAATATTTGCCGTGCTTTTTGTAATGTATATTCCGTCGCTTTTGTTAGATGATACGGTGCATTTGTTAATCGTTGCACTTGAATTTTGGGTTAAATAAATTCCGTGAAGTTTTGCCCCCGTTGTTTTGTTGAACGTCAAGGTGTTTGACTTTGATTTGATAAGGAAAATTGCATTGTCAACATAAGGTACGCCCTTAATATTAACCGTGTTTTTGTTCAAATTAACCTTGCTTGAATTTGCAAGCCTAATGCCGAAAACCTTTTGCTTTGTTTTGTATTTTTTATTTGTGAATGTTATTTTATTATTCTTAATATTGCTTTTCTTTGCCCCGTCAATCCAAATTCCCGTAGCGCTTTTTGCAAGTGAAATGGTATTGTTTGATACCGTAATATTTTGAACAGAGTAATCGCCCTTTTTCGCAATTTTCTCGTTTGATTTAACTACCTCGCCGTAAAGCCTAATGCCGTAAGGCCATTGCTTCATAGACGAATCCTTGGTGTCAACAATGCTTATTGTGTTTCCTGAAATTTGAGATGATTTGTCAACGGTAGGCGAATATGATTTGCCGGAGCATTTGTATGTGTTGGGCCTTTGTGATTTGCTGTCGGGCTTAGGGTTAATGCTCTTATAATAAATTCCTGCGCCGCAGTTATTAATTAAATTATTGTTAATTGTAACGTTTAAAAAGCTTGAAGCAAGAACGGCATAGCCTGAAACATTGTTAAATGTGTTATTTGAAATATTAATGTTTTTCATATATTTGCCTGAAAAAACGCTGTGAGCGCCGACTCCACGATTAACATTTTCAAACACGTTATATGAAATATTAATGTTTTCATTCATTGTGCCGTCATATGAACGGGCGTGACCTTTGTAGTTTGGAAAGTGGCTTTCCTCAAGAATGTCAAGCTGAACGGCTTCCATATTGTCGCCGCTTTTACTGCCCTGACCTGTAAAGGTGCAAGCGGTAATATTTACGTTGTTACATCCGGCAAAGGTAATATGATGCCCGTTGAAGCAATCCTTAAAAATTGCACCGTTAATTGTTATATTACTTGCATGCGCAAAGCTTAATATACTGCCGTTATTTTTATTTGCATCAAAAGTGCCGCCGTTTATTGTTATGTTTTTATAAAAATCCCTGCCATACGGTGCATCTTGATTTTGACCTATTGCAAGCATGGTGCTGTTTTGATAATTTTTAATAAACGTTGCGCCCTCGCAATTGAGTGTTGTGTTTGAATAAATCACAAGTCGGCTTGAAAGGACATATGTTCCCTCTACCGTAACGGTAAGCGGTGTCGAAGAGTCATATTTATTTTTGTCAAGCGCTTTTTGAATATCAATTTCACTTGAAAAATTATTTGCAAGCGCACTTGCGGCAAATCCTGTGCAAGAACATAAAATTATTAGTATTGATAAAAATATTGATAGTGTTTTTTTCATAATTTCATCCCCCTTAATTATTAATATTATTGTAACATAATTGTTTTGATATTGTAAACCACAGATAAGGTTTTCCTGTTGTAAATATTAAAAAACTATGATATTATATGTATGATTGAAATAAACTTGTTGAGGTATGAATATGAAAATTTATAATGTTATGCAATACGGCGCAAAGGGTGACGGAAAAACAAACGACGCTTTTTCCATTCAGCACGCTGTTGACGATTGTGCAAAATCAGGCGGCGGCAGGGTTGTTCTTCCGAGCGGATATGTTTTTTACAGCGATTCAATTAGACTTAAAAAGAACGTTGACCTGCATATTCAAAAGGGCGCTACCATCAAGGCTACAAGTAATATTGACGGGTATATCAGGCCAAACAAGCTTATCAATGACCCTAAAACGGCGCTTATAGGTAATCCTGTAACAGGTAAGCCGAGTTTTGTGTTTATTTATGCTTATGAGGCAGACGGCTGGTTCAGATATACGGCTGCTCCGATTCCGATCGGCGTAGCAATGAGCATTGTTAAA
>DAVZKM010000234.1:0-2514 GCA_052272245.1 Eubacterium sp. | reverse complement strand
GTCGTTTTCCCCTTGTGGGCTTGCTTTTTGCGGCATATATTCTAAGAGCAGAATATGTAGAAAATTGCGAATATAAAGAGTAAAAAGCGAATGCCTGCGGACTGATACAGGAAACATAACCGATATAATTTTCTCTCAAGGAGGTATCAAGCAGCCGATTCAGGTTCCTCCTTGATGGGAGGAAATGCCTAAATACTGCGCCTGCACCGCCAACCGATACTGCTGCAACCACGCCGACAAGATTACCCATGCCTACCCTTGTGGCAGTTGATACAATAAGTGTTTGAAATGTTGACAGATTGCTTTTATCATCATTCTTTTCGCCGAGTGCTCTCACCATTTGCGGCAACTTCCTAATTGGCATAAATCTTGTGCGAAAGGTAAAATAAATACCCGTCGGAATAAGAAGGATTACAAGCAAAGGAATACCGATACTTATTCCTTTAAAATTCAGTGTTATTAAATCTCCCCATAGGAAATTATAAATAGCTTTTATTATATTGGACATAGTTTTCCCCTTAATTTATAACTTAGAATGTTATTGTATCATATAATTGCCATATCTTCAATAATTTATAACAAGTCGGACATAAATAAAAAAAGCGCCGAATAATCGACGCTTTCTCTTTTTTGATTATTGCTTTTTTAAAGCTCTTTCAAGCCAAACTGCACCTAAATCAAGCGCATTGAAAAGACCTTGCTTTTCACTTTTTTTAATAATCTTTTCCTTTGGTGATGTAACCGTCGGGTCAGTATTAATAAGCTGGATTGCAACCTTACCCGATACCTTTAATCCCTTTATATCCTCATCACTGAGAATGTTAAGACAAATTACATAAGGGTCGCTCATACTGCCGTAGTAAATTGTTTTGCCGCATCTTACCAAAGGCTTACCTTTGTATTCAAGGATTTTTTCCTTCTTGCTTTCTGCCAAAGATAACCCTCCTTTAATTTTAATCGAGATAGGACTTTACCATTGCAGCTAAAAGCTCATCACGGTCAAGCCGTCTTATCAAGCTTCTTGCGTTGTTATGAGTAGTGATATATGTTGGGTCCTCTGTAAGAATATAACCTACAATTTGGTTAATAGGGTTGTAGCCCTTTTCCTGCAAAGCGTCAAAAACTTCTGTCAAAGTTTCTTTCATAACATCTTCGTGATCGTCACCAATTCTAAAAGTCATAGTTTTATCAGTCATGGTAAAGTCACCTCCCTATAAAGCATTATACACTAATTATATACATATTTGCCCAAAATTACAATACCTTTTTTAAATTTCATTTCAAAAATACTTGACTTGAAACGCTTTTTGGTTTAAAATCTTTGTATAAATTAAATGCAATGACTGAGGGCGCAAGCCAAAAGTAGTTGATGATTTTGCTTTTTCAGAGAACGGCACATATGCTGAAAGTACCGTATTGCTTTTATCAATGAATTTCGACTCACGAGCTTCCTATGAAAAGTAGGGCGTATATCTGCGTTAAGGATTTTGAGTGGCACATTGTTTGTGCAATTTGAGTGGTACCACGGATATTATTCGTCTCATTTTTATGAGGCGATTTTTTATTGTTAAAAAAACGGAGGAAATTATGGATAACAAAATTTTAAACCTAAAAGAAAAGTTTGTATCCGAACTTGAAAAGATTGATAATCTTGCAGATATTGAAAATATCAGAGTATCATATCTTGGAAAAAAGGGAAGCGTTACAGATCTTCTTAAGGGTATGAAAGAGCTTTCTAATGACGAAAGAAAGGCATTCGGTCAAAAGGTTAATGAACTTAAAGGCCTTGTAAACGAAAAAATTACAGAGAAAACTCAGGAACTTAAGGAAAAGGAAATCCAAAAGCAAATTGAGCTTATGCCTGAATTTGACCTCTCTATGCCGCCGGTTATGGACAGAGGTTCATATCACCCGATTACTCTTGTGCAAAGAGAATGTGAAAGAATATTTAAGTCAATGGGCTTTACTGTTGAGGATTACAGCGAGATTGTAACAGATTATGAGTGTTTTGAATCGCTTAATATTCCTAAGCACCACCCGGCCCGTGATATGCAGGATACCTATTATCTTACTAACGGTCAGCTTTTAAAAAGCCAAACCTCTGCCGCTCAAAACGCTATTTATAAGAAGTACAGAGATGCGCTTGTTAATGATGGCGTGCCTATTAAGGCTATTTTCCCGGGCAGATGCTTTAGAAATGAAGCGACAGACGCTTGCCACGAAAATACATTCTTCCAAATGGAGGGTGTTATGGTTGATAAGAATATTTCTATTTCAAATCTTATTTACTTTATGAAAACTATGCTTTCAGAGGTATTCCAAAAAGATATAAGGGTCAGACTTCGTCCGGGTTTCTTTCCGTTTGTAGAGCCGGGCTTTGAGCTTGATATAAGCTGTCTTATCTGCGGCGGCAAGGGCTGCCCGAGCTGTAAGCACAGCGGCTGGCTTGAACTTTGCCCTTGCGGTATGATTCACCCTGAGGTTCTTAAAGCAGGCGGAATTGACCCTGACGAA
>DAVZKM010000233.1:0-2522 GCA_052272245.1 Eubacterium sp. | reverse complement strand
CATTTGCTTTAAAATATGAGAGCAAAGCACGCTTGCGCTGCAGCCGCAGCCGGAGCCTCCCGAATTCACATCCTGCTTTTTCAAATCAAAAATGAGAGTTCCGCAATCCTTATGAAAACCTTTTATTTTAATGTTGTGTTCCGTTTCAAGAAGTTCATAAAGAAGCTGACTGCCCGTGTAACCCAAATCGCCTGTCAAAATCAAATTATAATCCTCCGGCGAGCTTCCGGTATCATTCAAAAAACTGCTTATAGTCCTTGCTGCCGCAGGTGCCATTGTCAAGGGTAGACTATATTTTTAATTTTTTAATACTTAATAAGTTTTCAAGCAGAATACAGAAAAGAAGTCCGAGCGCACATCCGAGTGTATTATGAATTACATCGTCAATTTCCGCATATCCGAGTTTAAAAACATATTGCGAAAGTTCGATAATAAAGCTTAAGGCACCGGAAATCGGAATAATCAGCCACCGTTTTGAATTGATTTTGTCAACATTCAAGCTGCCGAAAATGAAACCGAACGGATAGAAAAAGAGAATATTGAGCATTGATTCTCTAATCATTTCTTTCATTCCGTGAGCCGCCAAATAGTACGAGTGAAACGGAATCAGACTGTAATCACCTGCCGACTCGGTATTGAGCCGTGAAAACAGAGTGATGTAAAATATAAAAATCACATATAAAACGAGAAATGCCGCAATTGTATAATTATAGCACTTCTTCAGTATAAAAATCCTTTTGCCGATACCTAAAATAAGAGAAAAAGCAAGCAGGATAAAGAATATTTTTTCATTACTTACATTATAAAGCGTGGTAACAATATCCACTCATTTCAACTCCTTGAACTATACCTCTTCAAAAAATGTATCGGGTTTATTTGGGTTGAAAATTTCGTTACAAGTCATAACCGTAACCAAATCTTCGGTGTCACTAAGATTAATAATATTATGAGTCCAACCGGGAATCATATGCACAGCCTCAATTTTATCGCCCGAAACCTCAAATTTCGGTCTGTTCACACCTGCAAGGTTAAAAACAAAGTCTGCTTTTTGGCAGTATTCTTCAAGCTCAGCTTCGCTCGACTCTATATCATATTCAAAAATCTCGTCAATAATTATGTTTGGACGGGTTTTGTTTTTGCCGTCTTTAATATTTTTAAGGTTGTTGACAAGGGCGGTACCGACCATACCCTTTGCACCTGTTACTAATATGTTCATCTCTTTCTCCAAAATCAGTTGATTAAATCCAAATTTTTCATCATATCTATGGAATAATCTTTCTTTGAATTAACAGTAAGATTAATCTCTTGTTTAATACTTTTTCTTCTTTTGAAAATTCTAGTCCATCTGCAAATTTGATAAAACGGCAACAGCCACTTGCGTTTATAAAGCTTAGGATAAATCGTTACGAGGTAATCAAGCGGCACAAAAATTCTGTTTAATAAATACTTAAACTTACTGCCTGCCTTATAATTTCCGATAACAACGCTTTTTTCAATTGAGCCATAAGTGCTGCCCGTCAAAATATAATGCTCCATCATCAGTATTTGCTCATTAGGCTCTCCGCTATCAAGCCAATAGTGCATTAAATCAAAAGCGTACTTTTCAAATTTTTCAAGATTAGCCTGTTTAAGCAAAGCACGATATTTTTCATTATCAACATCAATTTTGTTTTCAAAAATCCATAAATCAATAAAACTTCTGATTCCGCAACCGCCGTGTAAAAAATGATGTGCCATATGCGCAATGTGATGAAAAAGGAAAAATTCACGACTTTCGGCATATTCATACCCTTTTACCTTGGTTGAATATTGCCAAACCTCATCCAAAACCTTATCCATTTTTTCTTCATGTTCTTTAATATTATAATGAAGCTCAAGGTGCATACCGCCCGGAGCGTACAAATTAATATCATGGTACTGCTTGTTGCCCTCGACCCTGTACCCTGTTTGTGCCAACGCTTTTACCGCCTTATCAAGCTGTTCGTCGTGAACTAAAACGTCAATATCGCAACTTGTCCTCATCCAGGGTTCGGGATAATAATTTCTAAGCACGCTGCCTTTTAGCAATATATACTCAATTTTATTTTTTTCAAATACAGATTTAATATGCTCAATCTCATATTCCAAATTAGCTACAAAACCTACAGAATATTTAAGTTCATACTTGAATTTAGGATAATAAGACGAATTTTTGATTAAATCATTTTTAATTAAAGCATCTGCAATCAAATTGATAACATCATGATTTTTTGAAAGATTATAAAGTTCTTTAACTTCATCATCAGTTAAAACGATATTTTGAACTTTATTATTCTTAAGTTCACATTCTATTAAGTTAAAAATTACTTTTGCAATATCTTTACTCATTTAGCATATTCAAAATCGAATAAAATCAGTCGATTTCCTTTCTCCAAACCATTTTATTAACAATTCCCGGGCTATTTTTGAAATGGACTCGTTGTTAGGCGGAAGCATTCTTCTTAGAATGGCATCCTTGAATTCTTTGCTGTAATTCATAATGT
>DAVZKM010000232.1:0-2532 GCA_052272245.1 Eubacterium sp. | reverse complement strand
TCATAAAATCCCCTGTCGAATATTATTTGTGGCAGTTATTGCATAAGCTTTTTGGGTAAAACTTTGTTTACACGTTCCGGTTCAGGCGATAAAATCGTTTATAAAACAGTTATGAGCGAATCCGAGGAGTCGCAGTACATAATTGATGAAATAGTAAAAAATGTTAATAACGGAATGAAATATGGCGACCATGCAATTCTTTACCGTATGAATGCGCAGTCACGTAACCTTGAAGTTATGCTTACAAAAAGCGGTATTTCGCACAGGATTATAGGCGGTCATCGCTTTTTTGACAGAAAAGAAATTAAAGATATTGTGTCGTATCTTGCCGTTATTAATAATCCGAGCGATAATGTAAGGCTTCAGCGAATTATTAATGTTCCAAAGCGTGCAATCGGGGATACTATGTTTGCAAACGTGCTTGAAATCGGGGCAGGGCTTGGTATGTCGGCTTTCGAGGTTTGCGAACGTGCAGATGAATTTCAAAAAACCTCACGCAGCGCTTCCAAGCTTATGAATTTTACAAAAATGATTAGAGATTTTCAGGAATGTATCGAAAACGGAATGGGGCTTAATGACTTGCTGCAAGAAGTTTTAGACGTTACCAAATATCTTGATTATCTTCAGGAAGAGCCTGAAACATATGAGGACAGAGTAAACAATATCAAGGAACTTTCATCAATGTTTATAAAGTATGAGGAAGAAAGCGAGGATGCCAATCTTTCTGAATTTCTTGAGGATGTTGCGCTTATTTCTGATATTGATTCATATAATGAAGATGAGGACGCAGTAGTTCTTATGACGCTTCACTCGGCTAAGGGGCTTGAATTTCCGATTGTATTTATCCCCGGTATGGAGGAGGGTATCTTCCCCGGAAATCAATCAATGTTCAGCGAGGAGGATTTGGAGGAGGAGCGCCGACTTGCTTATGTCGGAATTACAAGAGCAAAGAAAAAGCTTTATCTTATTTCTTCTCAGCAACGTATGCTTTACGGTCAAACCTCTCGCAATATGCCGTCAAGATTTTTAAGAGAAATTCCGTCGTCTGTTATTGATGACCAATCGGTTGTTGAGCGCAGAAGTGCAGGTTTTACAAGCCCACGTACGGCATATGCAAATGCTTCAAGGAGAGAGTCGGGCTATTCGTCTTATAATAAGGTCGGCTCATACACTCAATCGTCAACCAGCGCTCATAAATTCGGTCAAGCCGGCAATGCCGCACAAAAGAATAATATTGACTTTAAGGTCGGCGATACCGTAAGCCACAAATCATTTGGCACAGGAACGGTTCTTACCGTTACACCAATGGGTGGGGATATGCTTTTGGAGGTCGCTTTTGACAAGGCGGGAACAAAAAAAATGATGGCAAACTATGCAAGGCTTGAAAAGAAATAAAATACTTGTGATGTTAAAGTAATCTTTTATATAAGTAAGCGCATAAACTGTTATAAGAGCGGCGCTTTGTATTAATGCTTTAAACAGTAATTAGTCATTTTGATATATAACATCAGATAAAAAACGAATTTTTTGTTGCTTTATACAAAAAATAATATAAAGTATAAAATATATTGCATTTTTTTGTTTTTTGTACTATATTAGCAATGGTAAACGGAGTTAAAGAAAATATCAGGTAATTGGGTGCTTTCGAAACGGAGATAATCGAATTATGGAGAAAAAAATAAAATCTTTTTCAGCACTTACAATTTTTATAATTATCATTGCCGCAATAACTGCACTTTGCATAACCGGTTCAAAGGATTTATCATCTGTAAAAGGCGTTAAAATGACTAAAAACAGTGAAAATTCCATTTCGCTTTCTTGGAAAGAGGTAAAAAAAGCAGACGGCTACTATGTTTATAACCTTGATAATGACGCTAACAAGTATGTTAAGCTCGGTGAAAGCAAGGGCAATGAAAATTGCAAATTTGAGATAAAAAATATCCCAAGCGCAAGCGTATATAAGATTAAGGTTTTGGCTTATCGTTCTTTTATGAATAAAGAATACTTAAGTAAAAAGGCAAAGGAATATACGTTTTATTCCAATCCAAGCAAGCCTGTACTCAGCGCCTTTTCAGGCGGAAAGGGCGTTTTGTCAATGGAGTGGGACGACCAAGATAATTTAGCCGGATATGATATTCAGTATTCTAAAAACAGTGATTTTTCGGAGTATAAAAACGAGCAAATAAGCGACGGCGCAACACGCAATTATTCAGTTAAGGATTTGAGCGTCGGAGATGTTTATTATACCCGTGTAAGGTCATATATGGTTGTTGATAATAAAACGATATACAGTGAATGGAGTGACGCTCATCAAGCTACCATTTACGACAGAGATATTAATATCGGCAAGGTTGACCCAACTAAACCAATGATTGCGTTTTCATTTGATGACGGACCTGCATATGACTATAACGGCTCTAATTCGACTAAGCGTATACTTGATGTTCTTGAAAAATACAATGCACGTGCAATTTTTTTATCTCCTTTTCTTTCATTATACTTTTCTCTGACTTGTAATCCCATTTTTCGTAT
>DAVZKM010000231.1:0-2543 GCA_052272245.1 Eubacterium sp. | reverse complement strand
AAGCTTTCTTTGAGGAATGGCGCCGCCAAAATACCCGGGCACATCCCTGTTAATTTCACGGCACGCAAGCCAAGGATAAGCGGCAATTGCAGCGGCACAGTGAGCCGGAAAATCAATTTCAGGCACCACCATTATTCCACGTTTTGCGGCATAATCAACAATTTCCTTGATATCATCCTGAGTATAAAAACCCGAATATTCCTCATTAATAATATCTGTGCTACCCCAACCGTGAATTTGAGTATATGCTCTTTTTGAGCCAATCTCGGTAAGGAGCGGATATTTTTTAATCTCAATTCTCCAGCCCTGATCGTCAGTCAAATGCCAATGAAAAACGTTAAGCTTTAACATAAACATCATATCAAGCATTTTTTTGACATATTCCTTGCCAAAGAAATGGCGACTTTCATCAAGCTGAACGCCTCTCCAAGAAAATCTTGGCTTATCATTAATGATGCAACAAGGAATTTCTTTTGAACCAAGCTCAAATTTACCAATCTGACGAAGAGTTTGGAGTGCATAATAAGCGCCTGTTTCACTTGAAGCTTTGATTGAAATTAAATCGGGTGTAACCTCCAACTTATATTCCTCTTTATCAAGCGAAGAATCCTTTTTTATAACAAGTTTGCCGTCCTCAGCTTTTTCAAGTTTTAAAAGTTTTAAATCAAAATCGGAATTTAGCTTAAGTTGTTCGTCTATCGCAAACACACCGCTCTTTTCCTGAGCATAGTATGCAAGCGGTATTAATTGCAACATAAAATTACCTCACTAATACACATTTTGTTTTACCACAGTATTTTACCATAATATAACATAAAACTCAACTGTTTAGAAATTTTGTAAATTATTAGTAACAATTAAAGTGCGAGAAAATCGGAAATTTGGCTTAATTTATCCAAAATAGGCGCATTTGTTTTTTCAAGCATTTTGTTCATAGTGTAAACGCTGATTTCAACATCGTCAAAAAGCGTTGCGTTCCAATCCCAAATTATGTATTTATATTTCATTGCTTATTCTTTATTATTAGCGCCGAAAATATCGGCAACCTCGGTTATTGATATGTATGCTTTAGGGTCAATTGAATGAACAATCTCTCTCATTTTTCCGATTTGAAATCTGTTTAATACAAAATATATTACCGTTTTATCTTCATTTGAATAATATCCCTTTGCATCATAAAATGTAATGCCGTTTTCAAATTCATTTGAAAGCCTTTTGCAAATTTCCTTTTGCTTGGTTGTAATAATCATTGCAGATTTTGAACGGTCAAAACCTTCAATAATATAGTCAACGGTTTTAAGCGCAACAACGTAAGCCACTATTGAATAAAGCGGCAAAATCCAGCTTTGAAAAGCAATACCGCATATCACATAGAGAATTACATTATAAATCATTACAAACGTTCCGACCGTAAGCGAAAGTTTTTTTGCAAACACGACAGCCAAAACTTCAACACCGTCCATAGCACCACCGAAACGAATTGCAAGCCCGCTCCCTATTCCTGAAATAAGTCCGCCGAAAATTGCACAAAGAAACAAGTCATCCTTGGCAAGAGGTGAAAAACTTGCAACATCAATCGGTAAAATATCTGTTATAAGCCATGCGGACAAAGAATATATTGCCACAACAAAAACCGAATATATCGTAAACTCTATACCTTGCTTTTTTGCTCCGAAAATAAAAATAGGAATGTTAAGCACAACAAGAAAAACAGAAAGCGAAAGCCATTCCGGTGTGATTTGAGATAAAAACATTGACGTGCCGGATATTCCGCTGTCATAAAGCCTTACAGGCTGGAGAAACACAGTTACGCCGACAGAGTTGATTATTCCCGCAAAAAAGAGAACTATAAAATTTTTGATTTTCAGTTTTTTTATAAGCTTCATACACCCTCCGATTGATAATTATTTAATAGCTTTAACTACGAAAAACGGCTTGGACTGATGTTCAAGCCGTTTTCGCACATTTATATGCCCGACGTATTAAGTTTTATTATTCACCCGAACTGTTGCTTTGAGATGAGCCGTCACCTTTTGACTCCATAAGCTTACACTCAACCGTACTTGTCTTAATACTGTTATTTTCAATTCTTGCAATGGTAAGCTTAACCGTATCTCCCGGCTTTGAGTCAGCCAAAACAGAAGTTAAAACATCGGTTGAGGTCATAGTTTTGCCGTTAATTGCAACAATCATATCATACTGTTTAACATCCTTGCTTGCAAGGTCTGATGAGCCGTCAACAGAATTAATTACCATTGTGCCCTGTGCATTCTTATATCCTTTTTCCTCAAGTGCCGAAAGGATAGCGGAATAATTGCTGTACTTAGTAAGAGGAACATAAGTAATTCCAAGCTTAGCCCTGCCCTCTACATAGCCGGACTTAATCAGACTGTTAGCAGTTGCAATAGCAGTATCCGAAGGAACTGCAAATCCCATTCCTTCATATTCGGTAGCGGCAATCTTTGAAGAATTTACACCGATAACCTGGCCCTGCATATTGAACAATGCACCGCCGCTGTTGCCGGGGTTAATAGCTGCGTCAA
>DAVZKM010000230.1:0-2545 GCA_052272245.1 Eubacterium sp. | reverse complement strand
AATAAGTTCAAAGAATAGTTTCAGTTTTTAGTTTAAGTTTTTCAGTTTTAAGGATTGTTGCAAGTGTGATGATTGTACCTGCTTTTTTGATAAATGACCAGCCACGCTCCCAAGTTGAACGAAGAACTGTGCCGAGTGTAGGAATATGGTAAGCAGGAAGTTCCATTACAAACGGAGCAGGGTCACCGGCAAATTTCTTTGTTTTCTTAAGCATAATACCTGAAACAATGATTGCCGCAACACCAACGAAGTAAGCAGATGTTGCTACCCAACTTGCACCGCCGAAGCAAGCACCTGCGATAAGGCCGATGATTGGAAGCTTAGCGCCGCAAGGAATGAATGTTGTTGTCATAATTGTCATACGACGGTCACGCTCATTTTCAATTGTACGTGAAGCCATTACAGCAGGAACGCCGCAGCCTGTACCGATAAGCATAGGGATAAATGATTTACCTGAAAGACCGAAATGGCGGAAAATTCTATCCATTACAAATGCTACACGGCTCATATAACCGCAACCCTCAAGAATTGCAAGAAGGAAGAAAAGAACAAGCATTTGAGGAACGAAACCAAGAACTGCACCGACACCGGCTACGATACCGTCATTGATAAGACCGAAGAGCCACGGAGCAAGATGTGGTTCAAGGAATTTTTCAAGAAGTCCCGATACCCATTCGCCGAAGAAAACATCGTTTACCCAGCTAGTTCCCATATCACCAATCCACTGCATTGAGATAAAATATACGCCCCACATAATAAGTGCGAAAATAGGAAGGCCTAAAATTCTGTTTGTAATAACTTTATCAATTTTATCTGAAGTTGAAAGTTTACCTTTGTGAGCCTTCTTATATACAGCCTTAATAATTGAAGAAATGTAAAGGTATCTTTCATTTGTAATAATGCTTTCGGCGTCATCATCCATTTCATTTTCTGCTGCTTCAATATCCTTTTGAATATGAGCAAGAGTTACATCTGAAATGTTAAGCTTTTCAAGTACCTTATCATCGCTTTCAAAAATTTTGATAGCGTACCAACGCTGCTGATTTTCAGGCATATCGTGAAGAGCAGCCTCCTCGATATGAGCAATTGCGTGTTCAACAGCACCTGAAAATTCGTGTTGAGGAATTGTTGCAGGGCCGCCTGCTGCTTCAATAGCTGCCTCAGCGGCTTCCATAACGCCTGTACCCTTTAAAGCTGAAATTTCAACTACCGGGCAAGCAAGTTGCCTTGAAAGTTCTTTAATATTGATTTTATCGCCATTCTTTTTAACGACATCCATCATATTAACAGCAACAACAACCGGAATACCGAGTTCAACAACCTGAGTTGTCAAATAAAGGTTTCTTTCAAGGTTTGTTCCGTCAATAATGTTAAGAACGACATCAGGCTTTTCATCAATAAGATAATTACGTGCTACAACCTCCTCCAAAGTATATGGAGAAAGCGAATAAATACCGGGAAGGTCGGTAATGATTACATCATTATGCTTTTTTAGTTTACCCTCCTTCTTTTCAACCGTTACGCCGGGCCAGTTGCCGACATATTGGTTAGAACCGGTAAGCGCATTAAACAAAGTGGTTTTACCGCAGTTTGGGTTACCGGCAAGAGCAATTTTAATACTCATATTATGTATATCCTTTCATTTTAATTAATCATCAAGCTGTGTTAGTTTTCGCTAATTTTTATTAGTTTTCACTAACTCTCATTTCTAAAAAAAATGGGATTAACTCCCTATTATTCAACTTCAATAAGCTCAGCGTCATTTTTGCGAACTGAAAGCTCATAATCCCTTACAGTAATTTCAATAGGATCTCCTAAAGGGGCAACCTTTCTTACGTAAATCTCAACACCCTTTGTAATACCCATATCCATAATTCTGCGTCTTAATGCGCCTTCACCATGGACACGTTTTACGGTACAAGTTTGACCTACTTTTACTTGCTTTAAAGTGTTCATTCTTTTTCCTCCTTGTATTTACATTTAATTTTTAAACAAAAATCTTTTGCGCCATTCCCTCGCTGACAGCGATTCGAGCGCCTTTAACATTAACAATCACATTACCCGAATAAGAAGAAATAACAGTTACATTACCGCCGACAACAAAACCCAAATCAGCTAAATGAGCTTTAACCTCCGGCTTGCCTGCAATACGCTGTATTGTAAATTCTTCACCTGCGTTTGCTAAAGTAATCGGCATCATAATATACACATCCTCCGTTTAAGTAAATGATTGTTAGACATCGCTAACATTCGTTAGCTTTATCTAACCACATATATGTTAGCACCGCCTAACTGTTTTGTCAAGTAAAAATTATAACTTTTTATAAAACTTGAAAAAAATCCGAAATAATGTTATAATATATTGTATAATATGTAACAAGCGAAGGTGCAATATGAAAATTCAGGAATCTGCCGAGAATTACCTCGAAACAATATTGGTATTAAAAAACAGGAACGGCGCAGTACGTTCTATTGATATAGCAAGCGAATTAGGCTTTTCAAAACCAAGCGTAAGCGTTGCTATGAAAAATTTAAGAGAAAACAG
>DAVZKM010000229.1:0-2594 GCA_052272245.1 Eubacterium sp. | reverse complement strand
GTCGTATGCCTTGGCACGAACCTGCTCAGGATGCTCATCGAGCAATGGTATACGGTGTATGCTACGACCACACCACTTGCATCATCGGCAACGGCGTTGCGCTTGATATTAACAAGTTTTGCAAGGAGCTTGATGACGTAAAGAAGGCGGGTCTTAATCCTAAACTTTTGGTAAGCGAAAGAGCTCAAATTCTAATGCCTTATCATATTTTGCTTGACGAATATGAGGAGGAAAGGCTTGGCAAAAATGCATTTGGCTCAACAAAGAGCGGTATTGCTCCGTTTTTCAGCGATAAGTATGCCAAAATCGGTATTCAGGTAAACGAGCTTTTTGATGACGAAACACTTAAAGCTAAGCTTAAGAATATCTGCACACTCAAAAATCTTACTATCAAATATGTATATAACAAGCCTACTCTTGACGAGGATGAGCTTTACAAAACCTGCCTTGAATACAGAGAGAAGATTGCTCCTTACGTTTGCGATACACATACATATCTTCAAAACGCACTTAAAGAGGGCAAAAACATTCTCCTTGAAGGTCAGCTCGGTACACTTAAGGACCCTGACTTCGGTATTTATCCTATGGTAACCTCTTCTTCAACACTTGCAGGCTACGGCGCTGTAGGTGCAGGCTTACCTCCTCATTCAATTGAGGATATCATTGTTGTTACAAAGGCTTATTCATCTGCAGTCGGCGCAGGCGAATTTGTTTCCGAAATTCTTGACGAGGACGAGGCGCAGGAGCTTCGTATTCACGGCGGCGATAAGGGCGAGTTCGGCGCAACAACAGGCAGACCGAGAAGAGTCGGCTGGTTTGACTGCGTTGCTACACGCTACGGCGTTGCTTGCCAAGGTGCTACTCAGGTTGTAATGACAGCGCTTGACTGCCTTTCATATCTTGAAGAGATTAAGATTTGCACGGGCTACGAGGTTGACGGCAAGGTTATTAAGGACTTCCCGACCACCCCGACACTTAAGAAATGCAAGCCTGTATTCACAACTGTAAAGGGCTGGCACTGCGATATCAGAGGTATCAAGAATTATGACGACCTCCCTCAGGAAACAAAGGATTATGTTGAATTTATCGAAAAGGAAATCGGCTATCCTATCACAATGGTATCAAACGGCCCTGAAAGAGAAGCAATTATTTACAGAAATAAGTAATTAATATTACAACACCCCCAATGCAGAGAAATTTGCATCGGGGGTGTTTTTATTATGCATTAAAATGAAAAAACAGGTGTTGATTAATTCAACACCTGTTTTTTGTTAATATCAAATTACTTATTTGCAAACTCTTTTTTGCCCTCGGGCGTGTCACGGTAGTACTGCGTGAATGGGTGGAAGCGCTCCTGCTCCTCCCAAATTTCCTTAGCCCTTGGCGCCCAATTTTGAGCATAAAGGTCGCACTTTGCGCAAAGCTTATCGTCAACAAGCGTGCCGTTGGTAAATGCAAGGAAAATGCAATCCTTATTTTCCCTTGCAAGGGTGACAATATCCTTTTTGTGTTCACCCTAAAAAACGCCTTAACATAAAAAATCAGTCAGTACAACGAACTAAATTAGTTGGGAAGAATAAACCGATTTATTTTTCACAATTCCATTCTGTAAAGAATTCATCAATAAATGTTCTCATATAGCAATCTCTTTTTAGAGCCATTTCTTGACCCATTTTAGTATTCATCATATCTTTTATCAAAAATAGTTTTTCATAAAAATGGTTTATAGTTGAGGAATTGTTAGCAATATACTCTTCTTTATTCATATTATTATTTGGTTTAAACTTAGGATCATAAATAATTCTTTTATTACTCCCGCCAAATGCAAAAGCACGTGCAATACCAATAGCTCCAATAGCATCTAACCTATCAGCATCTTGAACACACTTTCCCTCAATATTACGAGGCACTACAGAATCAATTCCCCAAAAAGAAACATCATTAATGTTATTACAAACATCTTCGATTATCGATTGAGGAACATTGTTTCTTTTTAGAAAATCTTTCACAGAATCATTATTTGGATTGTTCAAAACTTTTCTATCATCAACATCATGTAACAAGGCAGATAATTGTACAACAAATAAATTTGCATTTTCATCCATAGCTATTTTGGTAGCTATTTTACATACCCTTATTGAATGATAATAATCGTGCCCATCACAATTATCACTAAAAATATTTTTTATATATTGTTTAGTTTTTTGTATTAAATATTCATTCATTTTGGTTTAATCCTATCTTTCATGATAAATATCATATAAATTATTAATGTATTTTACAGCATTATTATAATTATTATATCTGCATAGTGGTCCTGACAAGATAATATTTTTTGCACCTTGACTTATCATATTTGCCAAATCACAAATTTCTGGTCTTGTCGGAACGGGAGATTTTATCAACGAATTAATAATTTCAGAAGCGAAGTATATATTACAATCATTTGTTTTGCGACACTTGTCGATTATTTTGTTTTGATTTTTAAATAACATTTCATAACCAGATGATAAGGCTAAATCACCTCGAGCAATCATTACAAATTACTTATTTGCAAACTCTTTTTTGCCCTCGGGCGTGTCACGGTAGTACTG
>DAVZKM010000228.1:0-2603 GCA_052272245.1 Eubacterium sp. | reverse complement strand
CCCGACGAGCTACCAACTGCTCCACCCCGCGATATAAAATTGTTTGCCGAAATTTCCTCGGTGTGCTATATATTATAACAGATATTTTTGATATGTCAATACCTAATTTATATTATTCTCATAAATTATGAAATGTTCTTAATTTTACAGCACAGATTTAATTTCGCTCAAGCTTTTTAACTTGGCAAAAAGAAGTTTGTCAATTTCCGTTTCACCCTGCCAAAGGTCGGGAATCATAATGACGCTCATATTTGCATTGTAAGCTGACAGAATCCCATTTTTTGAGTCCTCAACAGCAATGCAATTTTCGGGCACTTCGCCAAGTTTTTCGCATGCCTTTAAATAAATATCCGGTGCAGGCTTAGAATTTTTAATCATATCGCCGCAGATAACCTTGTCAAAATAATGGGTGATATTCTTTTCCTCCAAATGATGAAAAACGCTGTCGCTGCTTGTTGAAGAAGCTACTGCAAGCTTATATCCTTTTCCTTTAAGATATTCAAGTGCTTCATGAAGAAAAGGCTTTTCGGGCACGCCGAAATCGTTGAAATATTTATATGAATATTCTCTGCCTTTTTGCTTAAAAAGCTTTGCGTCAAAGTCCTTGCCGAATTCGTTTTGCAAAATCTTAATAGCGGCTTGCGCAGTCATACCGAGTGTTTTGTAGACCATATATCCCGCCTTGCCGATTTTCATTTCCTCACCGACCGTATCCCATGATTTCATACATACACTTTCGGTGTCAAACATAACGCCGTCCATATCAAAAACTACCGCTTTAAATTTCATTATCTAAAACACCTTCTTAAAAAATCTGTTCTTCTTCCGATAGATGCCAACAGTGGAATAACAGGGAATGTAAGAAACTTTACTAAATCAAAATCTTTATTTATAGGACATTTTTCATAACATTACCTTTTACTGTTGCAGTTTTTATTACAATTTGAGCAATTGCCTGAGCAGACATTTTTATGCCTTATAGAATATATTATAGCAGAAACAAGCAATATTGCAATTAATATTAATAAAATTATACTTTGAATATTCATTATAAAAGTCCTATAAGTGCAAAAATTCCGTGAGTAATGTATGCCATAATCCACGCAATTACACATTGAAAAAGAACTACAAAGCAGGCCCATTTTTTCCCGAGTTCTCTTTTAATTGAAGCAATTGCGGCAACACAGGGAGTGTATAACAGACAGAAAACGAGAAGTGAGACGGCGCCAAGTTGAGTGAGTATGCTTGTTATTTTTACACCTGAGCCTAAAAGAACGGATAGCGTGGATACGACGCTTTCCTTAGCCATAAAGCCGGTGATTAACGCAGTCGAAATTCTCCAATCGCCAAATCCAAGCGGCTTGAATATCGGTGCAATAAAGCCTGCAATTGTTGCAAGTATGCTGTCTTGTGAATTTTCTACAAGATTAAATTTAGTGTCAAAAGTTTGCAAAAACCAAATTACAATTGTTGCAACAAAAATCACAGTAAATGCTCTTTGAAGAAAATCCTTTGCTTTTTCCCAAAGAAGCTGGCAAACACTTTTACCACTTGGCATTCTGTAGTTAGGAAGCTCCATTACAAAAGGTACAGGTTCGCCTTTGAAAATACTTAACTTCATTATCATTGCCATAAAGACAGCAGTTGCAATTCCGAGTGCATATAGCAAAATCATAACTATTGCGCTGCTGTTAGGGAAAAATGCAGCGGCAAAAAAACCATAAATAGGAAGCTTCGCCGAACAACTCATAAATGGCGTTAAAAGGATAGTCATTTTCCTGTCACGTTCACTTGATAATGTTCTGCTTGCCATAACTCCGGGCACGGTACATCCAAAGCCTATAAGCATAGGCACAATGCTCCTGCCTGAAAGCCCTACTTTTCTTAATAGCTTATCCATAACGAACGCAACCCTTGCCATATATCCGCTGTCCTCAAGCAGAGAAAGGAAGAAAAAGAGCGTTACGATTATCGGCAGAAAATTTAACACACTTCCGACACCGTTGAATATTCCGTCAATTATAAGCGAATGTATTACCTCGTTTATATTTGCTTTTGTAAGTAAACTGTCAACTAAGCCTGTAAGTTGATTTATTCCTAAGTCGAGCAAATTTGAAAGTCCTTTGCCGATTACGCTGAATGTGAGCCAAAAAACAAGGCCCATTATTGCAATAAATGACGGAATAGCCGTGTATTTACCCGTAAGTATTTTGTCAATTTTAATACTTCTTGCATGCTCCTTGCTTTCGCTCGGCTTAATAACGGTTTGCTGACAAATGCTTTTAATAAAATGAAAGCGCATATCGGCAATTGCGGCGGCTCTGTCAAGTCCACGTTCCTGCTCCATTTGAACAATAATATGCTCAATCATTTCCTTTTCATTTTGGCTGAGTTTTAATTTATCCTCAACAAGGCTGTCACCCTCAATAAGCTTAGAAGCCGCAAATCTAACGGGAATTTCAGCCTCCTCGGCATGATCTTCGATAAGATGCATTATTGCGTGGATACACCTGTGTACTGCCGTTTGCTTGCTCGTTCCGTGCGAAACACAAAAATCCTGCCTTCCGGGGCATTCTCTGTATTTTGCAATATGTAAAGAACGC
>DAVZKM010000227.1:0-2630 GCA_052272245.1 Eubacterium sp. | reverse complement strand
CAATCCCAAACAGCGTAACAAGTATTGGAAGTCATACATTTTCTGAATGTTCAAGCTTAACAAGTATAACAATCCCAAACAGCGTAACAAGTATTGGAAGTCATACATTTTCTGAATGTTCAAGTTTAACAAGCGTAACAATCCCAAACAGCGTAACAAGTATTGGCTCTGGTGCATTTCAGGGTTGCTCAAAGTTAACGGATGTTAACTATAATGGTACTATTTCACAATGGAATCAGATTAGTAATGATTCGAATAACGAAGACTTAACAAGCGCTGCAATTCATTGTTCAGATGGTATTATCAATGAAAAGGAACAGCCGAGTGAGCCAACGACTGAACCTACAACTCAGCCACAGCCAAGTACACCTGCCCCTCAACCACAAGCACCTGCAACACAACCAAGTGTAACACCAAGTGCACCTGCTCCTCAGCCAAAGCAGACAACACAGCCTCAAAGCAAACCTGCTAAAAAACCAAAATCAACCAAGATTAAAAAGGCAAAGGGCAGCAAAAAGGCTGTTGCAGTTGAATGGGCAAAGATTAAAGGTGTAAAAGGTTATCAAGTTCAGGTTGCTACAGACAAGAAGTTTAAGAAAAACAAAAAGACTGTAACAATCAAAAAGCAAAAGACAACCAAAACCACCGTTAAAAAGCTAAAGGCTAAGAAAAAATATTATGTACGTGTTCGCACATACAAAACAGTGAACGGTAAGAAAGTTTATTCTTCTTGGTCAAAGGTTAAGACTGTTAAAACAAAATAACTATAACAAAAGCTCTCCTAATTTTAGGGGAGCTTATTTGTTTATAAGTTAATTAAATTGACAAAAAACTAAAGGTCAAAAAAAGTCAAAAAATTTTTTAAAAAACTATTGACTTTCTCTGACCTTTGTGCTAATATGACAATAGAAAGTCAAAGAAAGTCAAAGACAAACACAGATTAGTGAAATTAAATAGTGTGTAAAATGTCCGGCTTATGGCTAAACTTTTTAAAAGGATGTGATTGGAAAATGAAACTGAGTGATGCGATAGCCGATATGATTTTAAATATGTTTGACGATGACACGCCGACAATTCAAATTCAGCGTAATGATTTGGCACAACAGCTTGGTTGCGTTCCAAGCCAAATAAATTATGTTATAACTTCAAGGTTTACTCCTGAACAGGGTTATAGAATAGAATCAAGGCGTGGCGGCGGAGGATATATTATGATTACTCGTGCTACTTCAAAAGATAATGCAATAATGACGCTTGTGAATTCAATAGGAAATTCTATAGATGAAAAAAGTGCGAAAGCTAATATTTATAATTTGCATTATCAAGGCCTTGTCAGTGACAAAGCAGGTAGAATTATGATGTCTGTTGTGGCTGACAATAATTTTAAAGGTATCGAAAATGATACAAAAAATCAAATCAGAGCAAGCTTGCTCAAACAAATGCTTTTAGCATATGTTGATTAGGAGGTATTTATTATGCGTTGTCAACATTGTAATCAAAACGAAGCAACAACATTTATTAAAAGAAATATTAACGGTCGTAAAGAAGAAATGCACCTTTGCAGTGAGTGTGCTAAAGAACTTGGTGTAATGGATGAATTTCGTATGCCGACTATGAGTGAAATGTTCGGCGATACTTTCCTTGGCAATTTCCTCGGCGCAGGCGTTGCGGCTATGAATTCGCTTGCAGGGGTTGACAGATGCCACAGTTGCGGCTCGTCTTTTAACGATATAGTTCAAAGCGGCAGAATGGGTTGTGCCGATTGTTATGATAGGTTTGAGGAAAAGCTCGAACCTTCTATCAGGAAAATTCACGGTAAAACAAAGCATATAGGAAAATTTGTTTCATACAGTGAGGATAATGAAGTTAAGGACGGAGCAAAAGAAGAAAGCGTATCACAGGAAAAAAGCGAACTTGAATCATTGCAAGAGCAAATGAAAGCGGCAATAAACGAGCAGAGATTTGAGGATGCTGCTGTTATCCGTGACAAAATCAAGGAAATTCAGGAGGGTAAAAATGAGTAAGTGGTATAACGCACAAGGAAATAACAGCGACGTTGTTATGTCATCAAAAATAAGGCTTGCAAGAAACCTTGCAGACGCTCCTTTTCCCTCAAGAATGAGCAATGAAATAAGAAAATCAGTTTGTAAAAAGATTTTTGCCGCAGTTAAAAATTCGCCTGTTGCGGGAGAATTTGATTTGATTGAACTTCAAAACGAAAATGATTTGAAAAGAATATCAATGGCAGAACAGGGTGTAATAAGTCCTGAATTCGCAAAGCAAAATAACTTTGGAACGGTTTTAGTGTCTAAAAATGAAGATGTATCAATAATGCTTTGTGAGGAGGATCACATAAGGCTTTCTGTTTTTGCAGCGGGTCAAAATCTTGAAGAAACTTATCAAAAGGCAGATAAGCTTGACGATATACTTATTGATAATCTTAAAATTGCTTTTAGTGAAAGACTTGGCTTTTTAACCTCAAATCCTATGAACTTAGGTACAGGGCTTAAAGCGTCATTTGTTCTCCATCTACCTGCAATAACGGCAAAAGGAATGATTTTATCGCTTACAAATATGGTGTCTAAACTTGGATTTGATGTTAAGCCTGATTGCCGTGGTTTTACTTGCGTTTT
>DAVZKM010000226.1:0-2734 GCA_052272245.1 Eubacterium sp. | reverse complement strand
AGAAACTTTGAATATTTCAGTGAAGACCCGCTTCTTACAGGCAAAATGGCTGCGGCATTTGTAAGAGGTATTCAGTCAAGCGGCGGCTCGGCTTGCCCTAAACATTTTGCGTGCAACAATCAAGAGTCGAGCAGAACGATTAACAACTCTATTGTATCTCAGCGTGCTCTTCGAGAAATTTACCTTAAAGGCTTTGAAATTTGTGTGAAAGAAGCAAAGCCGCTTAATATTATGACAAGCTACAACAAGATAAATGGAGTTTGGAGCCATTATAACTATGACTTGGTAACTACCGTATTAAGAAAAGAATGGGGATTTGACGGCTGTGTTATGACAGACTGGTGGATGCAACATTCACAAAGCCACGAATTTCCCAATCTTCGTGATAACGCTTATCGTGTACGTTCGCAGGTCGATGTATATATGCCAGGGGCATTTAAAAAAACCGAAAAGAAATATAAGCCTGATAAATCACTGTTAGAAACAGTAGGACTTAAAAACGGAATTACACGAGGAGAGCTTGAAAGGTCTGCCATTAATGTGCTTAATATGATATTAAAACTTAAATATTAAATGATAAAAAACCTCACTGAAGAATTTCTTCAGTGAGGTTTTTTGTGGTGCTTATTACTTTTTAAGCTTAATTCCGTCTGCTTCAAGTTTATCAATAACTGTATTTACAATATCCATAACTTCTTCACGGGTGAGAGTTTTTTCAGGATGAGAGAATGTTATACGAGTTGTGATTGACTTGGTATCGCCGTCGGTATAAGTATCAACAACCTCAATATTCTTAACAAGCTTGCTCTTAGCAGCTTCGATAGCAGACTTGATAGGCGCAAACTTATCTGTTACGAATGAAAGGTCGATTTCAATTGCAGGATATTTTGACGGCTCTTCATAAGTAATGCTATCGTTAGCAATTTGCGCAAATGCTTGAACATCAATTTCAGCAAATACGATTGAAGCCTTTTTATCAAGTTTCTTTGACACAACAGGGTGAACGATACCGATAGTACCGAGGTCAACTCCGTTACAAATAATCTTATTAAGATTTCTCGGATGCTCATAAGAATGAGACTGAGCAGCAGGGGCAAAATCAAGTGATTTATGCTTAATATTATCAGTTAATGTTGCAAGCATATCACGAAGTTCAAAATAAAGCTTTTCAACATTCTTTGTTTTGCTAAAGAGAGTAATTGCAAGCATTTTATACTCATCAACAAGACCATCACTCTTAAGACCCTTAGCAACTCTGCCTATTTCAAATACGCCGAAATCAGGCGCATAAGCGGTATTATATTTAACCTGACAAAGCTGAGTAGGCACGATTGAGTTACGAATAGTTTCAATATTCGGATTTGTTGCATTAACAAGCTTAATATTATCCTCAACTTCAATGCCGAGAGCTTTATATTCATCATAATAAGCCCAAACGTAGGAATGAAGCTCATGAAGATTGAAATGATTTACAAGAATGTCCTTAATCTTATCCTCGTCGGTCTTTTCGGTAGCAGGACGAACGGGATAAAGAGGTGCTACAGCAGTATGAATTGCAAAATTATCATAGCCGTAAATTCTTGTAATTTCCTCAATAATATCAGCCTTAATTGTAACGTCCTTTGTAGCTCTCCAACTTGGAACAACTACACTGAAATTGTCGTTATCAACCTTAGCGTCAAAGCCTAATGAAGAAAGAGTTGAAATAATAGTATCGTTGTCAATTTCGATACCTGTATATTTATCAACAAATGCTTTATCAAAGTCAAGCTCAACAGGAGCATAATGGAAAGCATATTCATCTGTAAGAGATGATACGACCTTAACGTCCTTATCAACGTCAGTCATAAGCTTAACAAAACGGCCAATGGCAGGAACTGTCATTTCAGGGTCAAGGCACTTTTCATATCTCATTGAAGCGTCTGTTCTGTGTGCAAGACGAACTGTTGACTTACGGATTGAAACGGCATTAAACGTTGCGGATTCAAGGGTAAGAGTATGGGTGTCGTCAACAATTTCGCTGTCAAGACCGCCCATAATGCCGGCAATTGCGACAGGCGTATTATCGTTGCAAATCATAAGTGTATTTTCGTCAATATTTCTTTCAACACCGTCAAGAGTTTGGAAAGTGAAAGGAGTATCAAAACGCTTAATTCTAATCTTTTCAACCTTACGTGAATCGAAAGCGTGCATAGGCTGACCCATTTCAAGCATAAGGTAATTAGTAAGGTCGGCAAGGAAGTTAATAGCTCTCATTCCGCAGTAGAAAAGACGGATACGCATATTAACAGGAGATACGCTTGTGTTAATATTTTCAACCTGAAGGCAAGAATATCTTTGACATAGCGGATCCTCAATTTTCATATCAACCTTAGGTAAATTATTATATTGAGTTAAATCAACGGTTTCGAGCGGTTTAAGCTTTCTTCCTGCAAGAGCGGCAAATTCACGGGCAATACCGTAATGACCCCATAGGTCCGGACGGTTTGTAAGAGATTTATTATCAACCTCAAAAATGATATCGTCAACCTGATATGCTTGTTTAATATCGGTACCATTCGGCAAATCGTCTGTAATTTCCATAATACCGCTGTTATCGTCAGAAATACCGATTTCGTTTTCACTGCAACACATACCGTTTGAGATAAAGCCGGCAAGCTTTCTCGGTGCAATCTCAATATCGCCGATTTTAGCGCCAACCTTTGCAAAAGCGGTTTTAAGACCTACTCTTACG
>DAVZKM010000225.1:0-2750 GCA_052272245.1 Eubacterium sp. | reverse complement strand
CAGCATAACGATGACTTTAAAGATGTCGATATAGCTTTTCGCCCTTTTCAATAGCCATTATTTGGTTAACACGATTTTGGTGCCTGCCGCCCTCAAATTCTGTATTAAGGAAAACGTCAACAAGTTCGATTGCAAGACCGGGACCAATAACTCTCTCTCCCATACAAAGAGCGTTTGCATCATTATGAAGCCTTGTATATTTTGCACTGAAATAATCGGTACAGCAGCAAGCACGAATACCCTTAACCTTATTTGCCGCCATAGAAATGCCGACACCTGTTCCGCAGCAAAGAATTGCGGCTGTGCACTCGCCCGATACTACCTTATCGCAAGCCTTTTGAGCAGAAATTGCATAATCAAACCTTTTAGGTGAGTAGCAACCTACGTCAACATATTCAACTCCCGTTTCGTCAAGATGTTTTTTGATTTCCTCCTTAAGTGAAAAGCCTGCGTGGTCACTGCCTAATGCTATCATATTAATTCTCCTTATCCTTCTTTTTAAGCTTAAGCTCCCGTTCTGCCTGACTGAGTCTTAAATAAACAGGCATAAGAGCAGCGGCTGAAATTTTTTCTTTATTTTCTGCAGCAAGAGCAACACCCTGACCGCATTGATACCTTTTATCCTCAGGCGCTAAAACTATATTGTCAATACCTAAATTATCATAGCAAAGACGTGCGCCATCGCCGGCGATAATTACTTTTCCATACTTTTTAAGGTCATTTCTCAAATCCTCAATAGAAATTGCCCTATCCTCACAAAGCCTTACCGCCTTGCCGTTTTTCATTTCAAAAAGTGCATTATAAAACTGCATACGCCTTGCATCCATAACCGCACAAACAATACAATTCTCATCAAGAAAATTATATGCAATCGCTTCCAACGTTGAAACGCTGACACAAGGAATATTATCGTTAAATGCAAGCCCTTTAACCGTTGAAACGCCGATTCGAACACCGGTAAAAGAACCGGGACCTGCCGTAACCGCAATTGCGTCAAGGTCAGATATTTTATATTCCCCCATTACCCTTTTAATCATAGGTAAAAGCGTTTCACTGTGAGTAAGACCTGCATTAATAAATTCACTTTTAATAACCTTTTTTTCGTCAGTCAAGGCAACAGATGCCGTAACCGCCGAAGAGTCAACAGATAAAATCATTCTTCTTCCTCTGATTTTTTATACATTTTAAAAAGCCTATCATTTTCGCCGATACGTTCAATCTCAATCATCAGCGTATCATCGGGCAAAGCGCCGTAAACATTTTCACTCCACTCAATCGCCATATATGCGTCGGTTTCAAGAAAGTCAAAAAATCCGGTTGAATAAAGGTCATCCCAACCGTCAACACGATACATATCAAAATGATAAAGCGTATTTTCTTCTCCGATGTAAGTATTGCAAATTGCAAAGGTCGGCGAGGAAACATCAACATCAATTCCAAGTCCTTTGGCAAAGCCTGTTGTAAAGGCGGTTTTGCCCATACCGAGCCCGCCGAGAAAAGCCACAACTGAACCTTTAGTCAGATTTTTGGCAACCTTTTCTCCAAGTTTTACAGTTTCTTCATATGAATGAGTTTTATATTCCTTCATAGTATCTCCTTAGAAAAGACCGACTGTATTACCATTTTCATCAATATCTATTCTATAAGCTGCAGGAGATTTTGAAAGCCCGGGCATAGTCATAACAGAGCCGGTTTGACAGACAAGAAAGCCGGCGCCGTTTGAAAGAGATGCGCTTGAAACGGTAATCTTAAAACCGTGAGGTCTGCCAAGCAAGGCCGGATTATCGGAAAGGCTATATTGAGTTTTTGCCATACAAACAGGCATATTATCGCAGCCAAGTTTGATAAATTCATCAATGCTCTTTTTAGCTTCCTTTGTATATTCAACACAGTCTGCGCCGTAAATTTCCCTTGCAATAGTTTCAATTTTTTCATAAATCGGCATATTTATATCATAAAGGAAATGAAAATTATTTTCTTTTTCGCAGGCTTTTATTACTTTATCGGCAAGTTCTATACTTCCTGCACCACCCTCTGCAAAACACTTAGTAACGGCAAAATCAGCCCCTTTTTCATTGCAGAATTTTTCAATAAACTCAATTTCCTTTTCTGTATCGGCATAAAAATGGTTGATGGCAACAACAACAGGGACGCCGAATTTATGGAGATTATCAATGTGAGCGGCAAGGTTTTCACTACCCTTTTCAAGCGCAGCAAGATTTTCCTTCGCAAGCTCGTCCTTGGGCACACCGCCGTTATATTTCATAGACCTTACGGTAGACACAAGAACTACACATGATGGCTTTAAGCCTGCAAAGCGGCACTTGATATCAAAGAACTTTTCAGCGCCGAGATCAGAACCAAAGCCTGCCTCCGTAATGCAATAATCGCCAAGCTTCAATGCAGCCTTAGTTGCTCTTACAGAGTTACAGCCGTGAGCAATATTTGCAAAGGGTCCGCCGTGCATAATAGCCGGTGTATTTTCAAGAGTTTGAACAAGATTAGGCTTAAGCGCATCCTTAAGAAGAACAGTCATAGCACCGTTTGCCTTAATATCCTTACAATAAACAGGTTCGCCGTCATAGGTGTAAGCCACGAGAATTTTGCCAAGCCTTTGCTTTAAATCAAAAATATCGTTTGCAAGGCAAAGAATAGCCATAACCTCGCTTGCAACGGTAATAACAAAATGGTCTTCACGAGGGATACCGTTTAATTTGCCGCCCAAGGACCAATAGATGTGCCTGTATATA
>DAVZKM010000224.1:0-2765 GCA_052272245.1 Eubacterium sp. | reverse complement strand
TGCTAAACTTAATAAGATTATTTCTGCTCACTGCGAGGTTAACGATTTGCTTAGGGGCGGCTATATCCACGACGGTGTTTATTGTAAGGAGCACGGTCACAAGGGTATATGCTCCGAGAGTGAATGGGCACAGATTGAGCGTGACTGTCAGCTTGCCGAAAAAACGGGATGCAGATATCATGTGTGCCATATTTCAACTAAGGAAAGCGTTGATATTATCCGTAAGGCTAAAGCTCGTGGGGTTAAAGTTACGTGCGAAACCGGCCCGCATTATTTGACTATGTGTGACGAGGATTTGCTTGAAGATGGCAGGTTTAAAATGAATCCGCCGCTTAGAAGCCGAGAGGATATGAATGCTCTTATTGAGGGCGTTAAAGACGGCACGATTGATGTTATCGCAACCGACCATGCTCCTCATTCCAAGGAAGAAAAGTCAAAGGGGCTTAAAGGCTCGGCTATGGGTGTTGTTGGCTTGGAAACGGCATTCGGTGTGCTTAATACGAAGCTGGTCAAAACGGGCGTTATTTCTCTTGAAAAATTGATTGATATGATGTCGGTTAAACCGAGAGAAATTTTTGATATTTCGGGCGGCAAAATCGATGTGGGCGCTCCTGCCGATTTGGCGCTGCTTGATATAGATAAAGAATGGTGCGTTGACCCTGAAAAATTTGTAACTATGGGTCGTGCAACACCGTTTCAGGATTGGAAACTGCAGGGTGAAAACCTTTTAACAATATATAAAGGAGAAATTGTTTATGAAGCCTTATAACAAAAAAATTGTGCTTGAAAACGGCAAAGAGTTTTACGGTTACGGTTTCGGCGCAGATAAAGAAGCAATTAACGAAATTGTTTTTAATACTTCAATGGTAGGATATCAGGAAATTGTATCAGACCCAAGCTATACTGACCAAATGGTATGTATGACATATCCTCTTATCGGCAACTACGGTATGACCGATGAGGATTATGAAACAAAAGTGCCGACTATGGGTGGACTTATTGTAAGGGAGTATAACGATTTGCCGTCAAATTTCCGTTATACAAAGACGCTTGATGAGGTACTTGTGGAATATGATATTCCTGCTATCAGCGGCGTAGATACAAGAATGATTACGAGAATTATTCGTGACGAAGGATCGCAAAAGGTTATCATCTGCGATGCGGATGTGCCTTATGAGGAAGCTTTGAAGAAAGTTAGAGAGTATATAATTCCTACTGATATGGTTTCACGTGTAAGCTGTAAAAAGCGTTGGTATTCAAGAACTCCTAACCATAAATACGATGTTGTCGCTATTGACTGCGGTATTAAGCATAATATTATTCGCAAACTTAATGAAAAGGGCTGTAACGTAACTGTTGTTCCTTATAATATTACAAGCGAGGAAATACTTAAAATGAGCCCGGACGGCTTGTTCCTTTCTAACGGCCCCGGTAATCCGGAGGACGTTCAGACTGTAATCAGTGTTGTCAGAGAACTTAGAGGCAAGCTTCCTATTTTTGGCATTTGTCTCGGTCATCAAATGATTTCTTTGGCTCTCGGCGCTAAAACATTTAAGATGAAGTTCGGACACAGAGGAGGCAACCACCCTGTTAAAAATCTTGAAACAGGTAAGCTTGAAATCACCTCTCAAAACCATTCATACGCCGTTGATGTTAAATCTCTTGACGGCACAGACTTGGAACTTACCCACGTAAATCTTCTTGACGATACGGCAGAGGGTGTTAAATGTGAAAAGGACAAGCTGTTCTCTGTTCAATACCACCCTGAAAGCGCACCCGGTCCGCAGGACAGCGCATACTTGTTTGATGAATTTATTGCGTTAATGCAAAAGGAGGAAGACTGATATGCCAAAAAGAACTGATATACATAAAATACTCGTAATCGGCTCAGGCCCTATTGTTATAGGTCAGGCTGCTGAATTTGACTACTCGGGCACACAGGCTTGTCTTGCTCTTAGAGAAGAGGGTTACGAGGTTGTGCTTATCAACTCTAACCCTGCAACTATTATGACAGATACAGATATTGCCGATAAGGTGTATATGGAGCCACTCAATCTTGAATATGTTGCAAGAATTATCCGTCACGAAAGGCCTGATGCTATTTTACCGTCACTCGGCGGACAGACGGGTCTTAACCTTGCAGTTCAGCTTGCTAAAAAGGGCGTGCTTAAGGAGTGTGACGTTGAAATACTCGGCACTAATTTTGAAGCAATTGAAAGAGCAGAGGACAGAGAACTTTTCAAGGAACTTTGCGAAAGCCTCGGCGAGCCGGTTCTTCCGAGTGAAATTGCGGAAAACCTCGAGGACGGTCTTAAGGCTGCAAAAGAAATCGGATTTCCTGTTGTTCTTCGTCCTGCTTTTACCCTCGGCGGTACAGGCGGCGGCTTTGCCGATGATGAAGAAGAATTTATGGTAATGATGAAAAATGCGCTTGCGCTTTCTCCCGTTCATCAGGTACTTGTTGAAAAGAGTATTAAAGGCTATAAGGAAATTGAATATGAGGTAATGCGTGACGCCAACGACACCGCTATCACAATTTGTAACATGGAAAATATTGACCCTGTCGGTGTTCATACAGGCGACTCGGTCGTTGTTGCTCCGTCACAAACGCTTACAAATAAGGAATATCAAATGCTTCGTGATTCTGCACTTCGCATTATCCGTGAGCTTAAAATTGAGGGTGGTTGTAATGTTCAGTTTGCCCTTGACCCTCATTCATTCCAATATTTTCTTATTGAGGTAAACCCGAGAGTATCACGTTCATC
>DAVZKM010000223.1:0-2777 GCA_052272245.1 Eubacterium sp. | reverse complement strand
ATACAACGGATGAAGCCGTGTTTTTCATATGTTCTTGACCGCAAACACAAGACATATTATAGCCGTTTGCAAGTGCCTTACAAAAACAGATAAGGTCTGCCTTAAAGCCGTAATAATGGTCTGAGCCGGCAATGTCAAGACGGAAACCCGTACGTACATCATCAATAATAAGAACCATACCATGGTCGTCACAGAATTTGCGAACCTTAGCCCATTGCTCCTTAGTTGCGCAAACATTATCGAAGAAATTACCGTGGTCATAAGGCTGAGCAATAAGACCGGCAACATCACCGCCGCAAGCATCATAAGCCTCTTGCATAGCATCCATATCAAACCAAGGAACTACAATATTATTTTCAACCTCTTCAGGGAGAATACCCGGATAGTCAATCTTTTGTGCCCACTGGAAATCGCCGTGATAATATCCCTTGAAGAACATCATCTTCTTTTTGCCTGTATGAGCACGGGCACACATAACGCTGAAAGTGGTAGCGTCGGAGCCGTTTTTCATAAAGAAAGCCCAATCAGCCATAGCAACGGTATCTTTAAGAAGCTCGGCGCACTCTACCATTTTATATGACGGAGAAGTAGTGCAGTTACCCCTTTTAAGCTGTTCCATAGCTGCTTTGTCAACATCATCGTCGCAATAGCCCAAAACATTAGGACCGTAAGCACACATAAAGTCAAGATATTTATTTCCGTCAACATCCCAAAAATATGTACCCTTAGCGTGGTCGGACATCAACGGCCATTTGGTTATAGGAAGAAAAAGACCTTCTGACGGACCGAGGTGACCGTACACACCGGACGGAATAGCGTCTAATGCCCTGTTGAACCATTCCTGTGATTTTTCGTGCTTATATTCAGGAAATTTACTCATTACTAATCCTCCTTAACCCAAATACATACCGACTCTGTCAAGAATACGGTTTACATTATCGATCATATTAATCATACCGCTCATATAGATATTGCCTGCGCAAAGCTCTGCCATAGTTGAAGCGGTGCCGTTAAATAAGGCATTGGCAAGATCGATAGTTTTAAATTCCATAATGGCTCTCGGAGTGTCCGGCTTTTCCTTAATAGTTTCAAAAGTATGGTTGCGAACACGAAGAGTCGCATAGCATACGTCTGTAATGCCCATTTGAATATCGCCGTCAACAGTATAAAAAGCAGAATGCTTAGCAACACTGTCGTGGTTTGCAAGAGCAGAGAGCGCACCCGCAATAGTGTAGAAGGTCAATATAGTTGACTCTTCAAAAAACGCTCTGTTTTTCAGATTTTCCTCACTCGGCATAAGAAGTTCGGTAAGCCTGTTTGTAAGCTTAGTGAACGGACCGAGCAAAAAAGAAAGCACCTGTGCAACATTCTTGGTTGGCATACCCGGCTTATTATTATCGATAAGTGCATTAAACTTTTCAGGACTTGCAAAATTCATCTTGCATGTGCAGCCATAGCTTCCCTCGCTGATTGTGCAGCCGTCTTTAGAAAAATGGAAAGTACAGCACGGTCCGTTTGCAACTTCAAAGCAAAGTGAAACGGGCTTTTTAAGCGAGCCTACCACTGCCTTTGCCTCGTCATCTATTTCGCAAAGATTTTCAAGGCAAGCAAGAACGCCATACATATTCACATATGCCATAGCTTTTGGTTCTTTCAAAATAATTCCTCCTTAATTTGTAAAAGACCCTATTGCCAAAAAATAGGTATAGAAATCCTACAATATAGTTTGTATAACAAATTATAGCACATTTATAATTTTTTGGCAATATCAAACAATAAAATTAGATAAAAAACCAAACAAAGCAGTTAAAACAGTATTTTAATTATTGCAAGACAAGTACATAATATGTTAAAATAATATTTCAGAGGTGATGAAATGCTAAGCTTCAAGAATGAAACTTTTAAAATATTGCAAATTGCCGACACGCAAGAGGGCAAAAAAATAAGTCCCGACACGCTTGACCTTATAAACACTTCTCTTGACAGAGAAGAACCTGATTTAGTTGTCTATTCAGGTGACCAAATCTGGGGAAAAGCAACATTTAAAGGAAACCGTGAGGCAGTAAAAAATTCGCTCGATGCACTCACAAAACCGTGCAGAGAAAGAAAAATTCCGTTTACAATCTGTTTTGGCAACCATGACAGGCAGGTCGGCTTATCAAACGAGGAGCAATTTGAAATTTATAAGGAATTCGATTACTTCGTAGGTGAAAGCGTTGATGGTATCGATGGCTGTGCAAACCACGTAATTGAAATTAAAGACGGCGACGAAATTAAATTTTTGCTTTATCTTATCGACAGCCATTCAAGCCTTGAAATCGGGTACGACAATGTTCACGAAAACCAAATTGAATGGTACAAAAACACACGTGACAGTTATGAAGAAAAATACGGTCGTCTTATTCCGTCAATTGTTATTCAGCACATTCCGCTTTGCGAGGTATTTGAACTTTTAACAGAGGCCAAAAAAAATACAAAGGGCGCCGTAAGAGGTTTTAGGACTCATGCCAACAGATTTTACATACTCAACAAAGACAAGGTAAATGCCAACGGTTTTATGAAGGAGTCACCTGCCGACCCGCAGGTAAACAGCGGCGAATTTGACGCTTTCAAGGAAAAAGGAGAGGTTGTGGGCGTATATTTCGGTCATGACCACAACAATTCTTTTAACGGCAAGGTTGACGGCATTGACCTCGGCTATACTCAGGGTGCAGGTTTCCAAGCCTTTTGTGTATCTGACAGCGTTTGAACACGGCAGACGCGCCGATGACATCGTG
>DAVZKM010000222.1:0-2812 GCA_052272245.1 Eubacterium sp. | reverse complement strand
CAACACCGTAATTAACAGCCTTTTGCGCATCCTCATAAGTCATAAGACCGTAAACAAGACCCGAAGCGAATGAGTCGCCGCCGCCTACACGGTCCATAATTTCAAGACCCGGAAATTCGATTGAATTATAAATCTTGCCGTCAGCCCAGCAGATTGCCTTCCAATCATTCACTGTTGCAGTCTTTACTGTACGAAGAGTTGTAGCAATAACCTTGAAGTTAGGATAAGCCTTTGTAACGGTTTCAATCATTTTGTAGTAGCCGTCCATATTAAGTGACTTAAGGTCTTTATCGTTACCCTCAACTTCAAAGCCGAGAGATGCGGTGAAGTCCTCCTCGTTGCCAATCATAACGTCAACATACTTTGCAATTTCCTTATTAACCTCTTGCGCCTTAGCCTGACCGCCGATGCCCTTCCAAAGTGACGGGCGGTAGTTAAGGTCATAAGATACGATTGTACCGTACTGCTTAGCTTTTTTAACCGCTTCAATAACAGTATTTGCGCTATCTTCCGAAAGAGCTGCATAGATACCGCCCGTATGAAGCCAGCGAACGCCGAGTGTGCCAAAAATGTAATCCCAATCAATATCGCCCGGCTTAATCTGTGAAGCAGCAGTATTGCCTCTGTCGGAAGCGCCTACTGCACCACGAATGCCGAAACCACGCTCTGTAAAGTTAATACCGTTTCTTACATTTCTGCCGATACCGTCATAAGGTACCCACTTGATAAGAGAGGTGTCAACACCGCCTTGAAGAATAAGGTCCTCCATAAGATAGCCGACCTCGTTTTCAGCAAAAGCGGTAACAACACTTGTTCTTAAACCGAAGCAACGGCGAAGTCCTCTTGCAACGTTATATTCTCCGCCGCCTTCCCAAGCACGGAAAGAACGGGCAGTTTTAATCCTGCCCTCACCCGGGTCGAGTCTAAGCATAATTTCGCCGAGTGAAATTTCATCAAAAGTGCATTCCTCTTTAGGTCTTAAATTAAGATTCATAATGTTCCTCCATATTATTCAAAATTGAAATATTTAATAGCGTTGTTATATGAAATACCCTCAACAATTTCCTTAAGGATATCCTCATCATATGCATACATACCCTTTTCAACCCAAGAGCCGATAAGGTTACACATAATTCTTCTGAAATATTCGTGCCTGCCGTAAGAGGTAAACGAACGGCTGTCCGTTTCCATTCCGACAAACTTGCCCAAAACTCCGAGGTTGCCGAGAGATTTCATTTGAGCGGTCATACCGTCCATTGTATCCAAAAACCACCAAGCAGGGCCAAATTGAATTTTTGATTCGGCGTCGCTTGATTGGAAATTGCCAAGCATAGTTGCAAGAACAATATTGTCCTTATCATTAAGATTAAACAAAATAGTCTTCGGCAATTTATTGTTGACATTAAGAGCGTCAAGAAGCCTTGAAAGCGGCTTAGCAATATTATCGTCGCCTACCGAGTCAAAGCCCGTATCTGCGCCAATCTTATTAAACATAAGGGTATTGTTATTACGCATTGCGCCGATATGAATCTCCATAGCCCAGCCAAGTTCGTGGTATTTTTCACCAAGAGCAATAACAATCGGGGTTTTATATACGTTACATTCATAATCTGTAAGCTTTTCACCGTTCATTGCCTTGCTGAATACAGCATTAACCTCGTCCTTGCTTGCCGGTGCATAAGGCGGACAGTCAAACGCTTGGTCAGATACACGGCATCCTACCGAATGAAAATATTCAACTCTCTTTAAAAGCGCACAAATTACGTCGTCAACCGTTTTAATTTCAACACCCGATACCTCGCCGAGTTCTTTAATATAATCTGCAAAGCCGTCAAGGTGAATATTAAGTGCCTTGTCAGGTCTGAAGGTCGGCAAAACCTTACAATCAAAACCGTCAACATTCTTTAAAAGCTTGTGATATTTTAAATCGTCAACAGGGTCGTCCGTTGTGCAAACAACCTTGACATTGCTTTTTGCAATAAGGCTTTGAGGAGCAAAATCACCCTTGGCAATTGCCTTATTTGCACGCTCATAAATATCATCCGCAGTTTTTGCGTTGAGCGGAGTATCAATTCCAAAATATCTTTGAAGCTCTATATGAGCCCAATGATAAAGAGGATTGCCTATGCAATATTGCAAAGTATATGCAAATTTCTCGAACTTTTCTTTAGGGCTTGCGTCACCTGTGCAATATTTTTCCTCAACACCGCAGGAGCGCATAGCTCTCCATTTGTAGTGGTCGCCCGAAAGCCATAAATCCGAAATATTGTCAGGCTGCTTATTTTCATAAATTTCCTTAGGACTTAAATGGCAGTGGTAATCGCAAATAGGCATATTTTCTGCCCATTCGTGAAAAAGTTTTTTTGCCGTTTCACTTTCAAGCAGGAAATCCTTATCTAAAAAATCTTTCATATTTTTCTCCCGAAAGTATATATAAATTTCAATGTAATTATATACCTATAAAAAAATATATTCAATATGCAATTTTAATAAATATTTTTTAAACATATTGAATAAATAGTGTATATATGATATTATATTTTTGGAGTTTTATAGATAAAATTATGCTAATGGGTTTATTATCTATAATATAATTCAGAAAAGTAAGGAGAAGATTTATGCAATACGAAATTAAAGGGACTCCGTTCCCGGCTGTTATTTGCCATTTGCAAGACGGTGAGCAGATGATTACAGAGGGCGGCGGAATGAGTTGGATGACGCCTAATATGGTTATGGAAACCACAACAAACGGCGGCCTCGGAAAAGCTTTCGGCAGGCTCTTTTCAGGCGACAAAATGTTCCAAAACAGGTA
>DAVZKM010000221.1:0-2836 GCA_052272245.1 Eubacterium sp. | reverse complement strand
CCTCAGCACCGCAGCCGTTGTCCGGCTTGACGATGAGGTTCGGGCGCAGGCTCGATTGCGGCATATTGTATGGAAATAACCGACCTCGACCCGATGAAATATAATCTTCTCTTTGAAAGATTTTTAAATCCGGAGCGTGTTTCTATGCCCGATTTTGATATAGATTTTTGCTATGTCAGACGTGGCGAGGTTATTGATTATGTAACTAAGAAATACGGCGCCGACCACGTGGCTCAGATTGTTACATTCGGCACTCTTGCGACTAAGGCTGCTATCCGTGATGTAGGCAGGGCTATGGGTATGCCTTATGCCGCCGTTGACGCTGTTGCAAAGCTTGTACCTAACGATTTCCATATTACGATTGACGAGGCCGTTAAAAAGTCTAAAGAACTTTCAGACCTTATGAAGGAAAATGAGCAGATAAGCGAACTTATCAAAACCGCAAAAAAGGTTGAGGGTATGCCGAGAAATACGTCTACCCATGCGGCAGGCGTTGTTATTACTCACGACCCCGTAAGTTCTTATGTTCCACTTGCAACCAATGACGGAGTTGCGGTGACTCAATACATTATGACTTCTCTTGAGGAGCTTGGACTTCTTAAAATGGATTTTCTTGGGCTTCGCACATTGACTGTTATTAATGACGCAAGCAAGGCAGCGGGAATTGATATTAATGAAATACCTATTGATGATAAAAAGGTATACAGCCTTTTTGCAAGAGGACAGACGGAGGGTGTATTTCAATTTGAATCGAGCGGAATGAAGCGTATGCTTATGAATTTGAAGCCGACAAGGCTTGAGGATTTAATCGCTGCTACATCGCTTTACCGTCCCGGTCCGGCTAATCAAATCGACACCTTTGTCGAAAACTCACATAACCCCCGGAAAGTGAGATATATAACCGATAAACTTAAGCCGATACTTGAAAATACGTATGGCTGTATGGTTTATCAGGAACAGGTTATGCAAATATTTCGTGAGCTTGCGGGATATTCCTACGGCAGGGCAGATATTGTTCGCCGTGCCATGAGCAAGAAAAAAATTGACGTTATGGAAAAAGAACGTACCGCTTTTGTTTCAGGTTGCGAAAAAAACGGTATTTCAAATTCTGCGGCAAATACTATTTTTGACCAAATGTCGGAATTTGCAAAATATGCTTTTAATAAGTCTCACGCCGCCTGTTATGCGCTTGTGGCATATAGAACTGCGTATTTGAAATGCTATTATCCGGCAGAATTTATGGCGGCTTTAATGACGTCGGTTCTTGATCAGTCAAACAAAATTGCACGATATACGGCAGAGTGTAAAAGGCTCGGTATTCGTCTTGCAAGCGCAAATATCAATACTTCTATGCAAGGTTTCACCCCGAATGGCAGGGTGATTAACTACGGGCTTTTGGGTATTAAAAATGTCGGACGGGAATTTGTTGACGATATAGTTAAAGAAAGAGAAAACGGTGATTTTAAGGATTTGCCTGACTTTTGCCTTCGTATGCAGGATAGGCATTTTAATCGCCGTGCAGTTGAAAGTCTTATTAAATGCGGTGCAATGGATTGCTTTGAATTAAATCGTCGCCAAATGCTTCAGGCTTTGCCGTCAATTGCCACCAATATTGAAAATTACAGGCAGAGCAGACGCTACGGTCAGGTTGGCTTTTTTGAACTCGGCAGTAATGATTCTCCGCTTGAATTTGATGTTCCTAATGTTGACGAATTTCCTAAGGCTGAGCTTTTGAAAATGGAAAAGGAAATGACGGGGCTTTACCTTTCGGGTCACCCTATGGATAAATATTCCGATTTGTGCGAAAAGCTCGGATTTGCTAATATAGGCGAGCTTTTGGAAAGTGCAAATGACGATATGAGCGTTTACAAGGATAAAACCTTTGTGCTCACCTGCGGAATTGTTACTCGTGTAATTCTTAAGCAAACGAGAAGCGGTGCTTCAATGGCTTTTGTAACCATAGAGGACTTGTACGGCTCAATTGAGGTTATCGTTTTTGCAAAAACGCTTGAAAAGTATGCACAATTTCTTTATGACGGCAGTATAATAACTATTGCAGGAAACCTCTCACTTGAGGAAGAAAAGGACGCTAAAATACTTGCTTATTCAATAGACAGCGCACCTACTCAAGCTGATTTTGAAAGCGGAAAATATAAAAATAAACCTATTCAAAATAACAAACAAGCTGAAAACGAAAATCACAAAAGAAAAAAAGCAGCTCTTTATCTGCGCTTTAAGAATGAAAATGATGAAAATATACCGCTTGCAAAACGAGTGACTGATATTTTTGACGGGAACATTCCGCTTTATTTTTATTATACCGATGATAAAAGGTATGCCTTGCAGCCGAGGGAGTGTTTTGTTGAGGTGAATAATACCGAAATTAAGGAATTAAAAAGGATACTTGGCGATGAGAATGTAGTTTTTGTTCATTAATTTTACGACAATACTTGACTTTTTTCTGAAAAAAATATAAAATGAACAGGATATATAAGTTAAATAAAGATTATTCTGTTTTAGTCTATATTATTATATAGGAGGACATAATTATGAAAACAATTGCGGTATTAACAAGCGGCGGCGACGCACCCGGTATGAATGCTGCCATTCGTGCGGTAGTACGTACAGCATGCGAAAACGGAATTAAGGTATACGGTGTTGTTCGTGGCTACAACGGTCTTATCAACGGCGATTTCGTTGAAATGGACCTTAGAAGCGTATCAGACATTATCAATCGTGGCGGTACTATTCTTTACTCTGCTCGTTCGGTTGAGTTTGCTACGGAAGAGGGCCTTAGAAAGGCTGTTCGCACCTGCCAGGAGCACGGTATTGAGAG
>DAVZKM010000220.1:0-2851 GCA_052272245.1 Eubacterium sp. | reverse complement strand
ATGATTACTCATGCAGGCGGTAAGCAATGCACCTGCGGCGGAGAGGGCTGCTACGAATGTTATGCTTCTGCAAAAGCGCTTATTGAGGCTGTAAACAAGGCAAACTCAACTAATCTTGATGCATTTCAAATTTTTGATAAAGAGAATTTCAGCAAACCGGAAATAAGGTCGGTTATCGACAAATGGATTGATGAAATGATTATAGGTCTTATTAACATTATCTATATTTTCAATCCGCCGTTGATAGTCCTTGGCGGCGGAATTATGAATGAAGATTACGTCATTGACCTTATTGACAGGAAAATATATAATCTTCTTATGGATAATTTTAAAAACGTTAATATAGTACGCTCAAAATTAAAAAGCGACTCGGCACTTTTAGGCGTTTCCTACGAAGCCTCGCAGTTATAAGATTAAAGACGTGATACAGTTTTGCATCACGTCTTTTTTTATAATTATACTAAATTTATTACTCCGATTATTGCAAGGTGAAGAGGATAATAGATATAGAAAAACCATTTCATAAATTTATTGACCTTTTCATTTTTTCCTCGCTGACCGTTATAAAGATAGATAACGGGAATTGAAATAACAACCGCCATTTGAATAATGCCATAAAGCTTATCAATAGCAAAGAAATAAACTAACGAATAAAGGAACACATAAAAAATCATCCAGAACATTTGATTTTTGAAATTTCCCCTATTTGTACCTATCGCCATAATGCAAAGTGCGGCAATACAGCTCCAATCGCTTGGAAGAGTTATTATACATATTAAAATAACAAATAAAACTTTCAAAACATTATTTAACTTATTGCTACAAGCTACTCGAAGCATAACAAGTCCCCATGCAAGTGACCACATTACACTCGTTTGGTTAAGAAAATTACCGTAATAAAAAGGGATAAAGGATTTAACGTCAACAAAATCGTTAGACGCAAAAATATATGCGAAATGAGATATAAATGCAAAAAGGAACAATCTAAAAGTATATTTTTTTATATTTTTAGTATAATGATATCCCTCTGCTATAAAATAGCACATAATCGGGCAAGTAAGCCTTCCGATAATATGCATAATAACGGGCAACGCTTCCCTCGGATAACCGGTAAAAAGCATCCATGCAATATGGTCAACCGTCATAGCGACAATTGCAATTATTTTAAGTTGATTAGAATCAAGCAATTTGTTTTTCGTCATATATAACACCGAAATGATTTTATCATTTAATTGCTATCAAAACAGCATAATCAGCGCAATTAAAATCTTAATTTACGCTTTGTTTCATTTCATTTTGATAAAAGGCAAGCGCTTTGTCTATTGCGTCCTTGCCGGCAGGTTCAAACGGTTGCAAAACACTAAACACGTGCGGCAAGCTTTCGCCGTATTCCTTACCGTAATTTGCAAGCTCACATGAAACACCGTTCTTTTTTAAAAGCTCATAAAGCTGAACGGTTTGCTTCTTTGCAAGGGTATCCCCGCTGCTTGTAATCAAATATGTAGGCGGCATTTCATTTGCAAAAGGCAAAATCTCATTAAAATCCATATAATTGTATGTTTTACTGTTTTTATAATTTTTCCCCCAAAGCGGCTTTGTATAAACGCTGAACCAGCCTCCGTCTTTCATATAGGAAACAGGAGAGGTCAAAACCAAAGCAGTCAGCTTAATATCAGCGCTTTCGGTATCAAATATATCTCTTAATTCTTCACTTTGAAGTAAAACACCTGCGTAAGATGCCAGCATACCGCCTGCCGAATCGCCCGTAAGCATAATATTTTCGCAGTCGCAAGGATAGTTGTCAATATTTTCACCTATCCATTTAAGTGCCGACATAACGTCCTTAATCTGCTCATTAACATTCACATCAGGCACAAGGCGGTAGTTAATGTCAAAAACAACATATCCCCTGTCAGCAAGTGCACGGCAATAATTTTCATTAAGCCCTTTATCACCATACATCCAGCCGCCGCCGTGAATATCAATAATAACCGGAAGCTTATCATTTTCAGAAATTTTGTCAGGATACATCACATCAAGCTTATGATAATAATTTCCGTCATCTATGTAAGCGATATCGCTTATAAGTTCAATATTTTGAGGTGGATTTTGCTTTGCGTGCTTGCTTTTATCACCGCTGTCACAAAAGCGCCAAACCATTTGCATAATTTTAACAATAGGATTTTTAGTTAGCCCCTCGCCGCTTTCGTCCTTATAATCTATTGTTTTAGACTTCACCATAGAGCCGACATAAATAACATTTTTATCATCGTCATATTTCGGCAAAGTAGTTAAATTTATAAAAGCAACGGCTACGATAACTATTGCCGCAATAACAAGCAAAACAATTTTCAATTTTTTCCCCTTCTTATTTTCAACCTTTTCCTTAGTTTTCATAATTTTACTCCTACATATTCTTAATCTTATATTACTGCATACAAGCGAAATTGTCAATTTATTACTTTTCATTGACTTTTATTTATGCCAATGATATACTATTGACGTTCGCTCAGGGAGCGATTGTTCAGTGAAAAGTGAAAGCCGAACAGGGTGCAGACTGAGATAGCTGCAACTTGTTCGGCTTTTTGATAATATAATTTTTTTAATGTGATTTCAGAAAATTCACACAGAAATAACTCAAGTAAAGTTCAGGAGAATATAAAAATGACAAAGGATGAATATTTAATAACAGACCCACCACTAAAAGCGCTGACTGTTTTTGCAATACCTATGATTTTAGGCAGCTTTTTTCAGCAAGTTTATAATATGGCTGATTCAATAATCGTCGGTCAATTTGTAGGTTCCTCTGCGCTTGCGGCCGTTGGTGCCTGCGCCGCACTTACGAATGTTT
>DAVZKM010000219.1:0-2851 GCA_052272245.1 Eubacterium sp. | reverse complement strand
TTCAAATGAAAAATAAATTATATCGCATAATTTCACCCGTTACGCTTTTTGTGGTTTTGGCACTTGATGCAGCCGCTGTAGCTTATGCTGTTTTCGCTGTTAAAAAGCTTATCCAAAATGTGAGCGTTTACTCTGTTTTTTTTGCGATTATTGACCTTTTTGCAATAGTCGTTGCTGTGCTTGTGAGCAAATATGTTGTAAGTCAAGGAATTGTTTTTGACGATAAAACGTTTGAATTTACCGCTCTTGATGAAAACAATGTGTTTAATTATGACGATGTTGAAAACATTAAAATCCATAAAGACACAAAGGCGAGCCTCAAAAAGAATTTTAATGACAGGCAGTCACAGGTTATAATTACTCTTAAAAACGGCGGTGTTGTTACGGTTGATGTTGGGCTTACTTCAATGAAAAAGCTTAAAAAAATAGAAAATGAAATTAATTCTCACCTAAGCTAAATATGGATAAAATTATATAGCAACAGAAACTTGTATAATATTAATAATATTTTTCGGTTTTCTGTTGATTTTTTGTTTATAAATTGTTATTATATATACATTATATCAAAAACGGCTTAGCCCGTTTAGTAAGGGAGAGGAATTTATGGGCGAAAAACGCACCTATACGGGTAAGGAACTTGGCGGCTATCTTGTAGGTATGTTCGGGCAGAACTTAATTTACAATATTGTTGCGACAGGTCTTTACTTCTACTTTCAAAACGTAATCTGCTTGCCGGCTATGGCGCTCGGTTGGATTATGACAATCGCAAGAATCTGGGACGCTATTAACGATCCTATGATGGGTACAATCGTTGATAAGACTAAGACAAAATGGGGTAAATGCAGACCTTACCTTATTATTTTCCCGGGTATTATCGGATTAGTAACAATTTTGACATTCATCAACGGTAACTATGCAACTGCAAGTTCAACGGCTCAAAAGGTACTCATTGTTGCTTGGGCAGGTATTTCGTATATCGCTTGGGGTATGTGCTTCACCGTTTGCGATATTCCTCTTTGGGGTATCACTTCTCTTATGACAGAAGATGAAAACGACAGAGGCAAAATCCTCAGCCTTGCCCGTATGGTAGCAGGTGTCGGCGGTATCGGCGTTCTCGTTGTTCAGATTGCACAGGCTCTCGGCACTGCTTTTGTTAACAAGATTGATAAGAATGCGGCAGATTATGACACTCTTGTTCAAAAGGCAAACCAAAAGGGCTTTATCGTAACAGTAATTATTATGACTGTTATTGCATCTGTCTTTTTTGAATTTGCGGGAATTTGCACAAGAGAAAGAGTTGAAAAGAGCGAGAAGAGTTACACATTCAAGGAAAACTTCCAAATTATGTTTAGAAATAAGCCTTTCAGGCAGATTCTTATTTCAGGCATTTTGAGAAGCCCTATTCAGCTTCTTATGATTGTTGCAATGACACTTGTTACATATTATTATGCAAACGGTAATATTATGAATATTCTCAAAACTGACGCCGCAGGTAAGATTACGGGAATTAATTTCCAAATACTTATCGGTCTTGGTTGTGTTGCTGTAGGCTTATTTGTGGGTCAGTTCGTTGCAATGGGTGTTACCCCTCTTATTATTAAGAAGGTTGAAAAGAAAACACTTTATAATATCTATTCAATCGCAGGCGCTGTTCCTTTTGCACTTATTTTTGTGTTCTTCAAGGTTTCAGGCGGTGATTTAACTTCTACATTCTGGTCAATCATTATTGGCATATGTATGCTTATTGCAAGCGCTTCATTCGGCGGTATCAACGTTCTTCAGTCAGTAATGATTGCCGATTGCGTTGACTATGAGGAATATCATAACGGCGTTCGTACAGACGGCGTATTCTTCTCAGGTCAGAGCTTTATTACAAAACTTGCAGCAGGCATTTCAACAATTATTTCATCTGCGGTTTATGCAGCGGTAGGCTATAGCGGCACTAATGTTGATAAGCTTAACCGTGCAATTGAAAAGGGAGCAAACTTCATTACTTATGACGGCGGCACAGGTGCCGGTAAATATGCTGAGGCTATGTTCTTCCTCATCTCCGTTCCGCCTGCAATCGGTATGCTTCTTTCAGCTATTCCTACTCTTAAATATGCAATGACAGATAAGGAACACGATAAAATCCTTAAGTCACTTGTTGATAAGAGAAATGCACAAACAAAGTAAAATATACTATTAATCTAATTAGGTGTGTCATTATATGGCACACCTTTGTTGATTAATATCAATATTTAATGTATAATATAATATAATAGCATATTTTAATTTTAAGGGGAAAATTATGATTAAAACATTAAACGGTGAGTGGCTTTTTAAAGCGACAGACCAAAACGAATGGAAAAAAGCAACAGTTCCGGGCTGTAACTTTCTTGATTTAATGAGTTGCGGCGATATTTTTGATCCGTTTATTTCTACATACGAAAAGGACGTTTATTTTGTTGGGGAAAAGGATTGGGAATACAAAAGAATATTTGAAATAAGCGAAGCGGATTTTGAATGTGACGATGTGCTTTTGAATTGTAAAATGCTTGATACAATTTGCGAAGTTTATATAAACTCACGGCTTCTTTTTGTAGGTGATAACTGTTTTGTTGCTTATTCAAAAAGTGTAAAATCGCTTATTAATGTAGGTGTAAATGAAATAAGAATTGTTTTTAAATCGCCTGTAAATTATGTGGCGGATGAATATAAAAAATGCCCTACCCCCGTGAATTCTAACGGTCAAAACGGTATTGTTCATATACGCAAGAGCCCTGTGCTCGATGCAGAAGGCCGCCTTATCGGTCTCGCTTTCGACGGCAACTGGGAGTCAATGTCGAGTGACGTGATGTTCGAGCCTGAT
>DAVZKM010000218.1:0-2872 GCA_052272245.1 Eubacterium sp. | reverse complement strand
GTTAGAGTTGCGTGTTCATCGGGTGTTAAAAATGTAAGAAGTGTTGCCTTTGTAAATGAGGATAATACGGTTGTAACTGTATATGTTAATAATAATGATAAAAAAGCGTATACAACAATTGACTGCGAAGGCGATTATGCTGTTTATACAACCGACAGGGACAACGACATTGCCAAAACCGACTTCGGCAAGGCGGGAAAGGTCAGGGTTTCGCTTCCGTCTTCAAGTGTTGTAACCGTAGTTTATGAAGCAAAATAAAAATGTATAATTAAACACCTAAGGGGTAATAATACTCTTGAGGTGTTTTTTATGGCTACAAAAGATAAACCAAATAATAAAAATTTAAGAGCGCTTTTCTCTGTCATTTGCCTTTGTATTGTTGCACTTGGGTTGATAGTTTATTTTTCAACCAATTCCGCCCACACAACGGATGTAAACGAGGCAACAACGGTTGTTGATAAGGCTAAGGACAAAGAAAAAAAGATTACAACTCAACCGTCAACCGCCCTGACAACTCAGGAAAATACGCAAGTCAAAACAACAAAAAAGAGCGAAAATAAAAAGCCAACGACAGTTACCTCAACCGAGGTTTCAACAATGACGTCGAGTGATACAAATATTCCCTATAAATCTTTTTATAAATACCCTTGCGACGAAACGGTATTGACGCCCTACAGCGAGGAACTTGTTAAAAACAAAACTATGAACGATTACAGAACGCATACGGCAATCGATTTTAAAGCGGCTAAAGGCTCGAAGGTTGTTTCTGTAAATGACGGACTTGTGCTTTCCGTAACTAAGGACGCTATGCTCGGCACGGTTATTGAAATTGACCACGGCTCAAAGCTTGTCGCTCGCTATTGCGGTATGGATACGGTAAACGTGTCTGAGGGGGACTATGTAACTATCGGCGAAGTTCTCGGCACTCTCGGAACAACTCCGTTTGAGGAAAAGAGCGAAAGCCATCTTCATTTTGAAACTTTGCTTGATAATAAATATGTAAACCCACTCAATATAATGGGTAAAACAGAGTAAGCGTTTGATAAAGCAATAACAGCGACTTGAACTCATCGTTCAAGTCGCTGTTTTTTTATTCGCTTATATCTGTATTTTCTTCTGTAGGCTGTTGCTCGTTTTTGTTATCCTGAGCTTCAACCGAAGTGCTTTCGCCGTTTGTTTCAGGCGCCTGAACGGTAGGATGATAATATTCGTCAACCTCACTGTTTGCCGCCTCTCTTGGTGCGCTGTCGTTTGCGGCTGCTGAATTGCCGGCAGTATTCGCATATGACGGATATGAGCCGCTTTGAACAGGCTCTTGCTCTGTCGGTACACTGTTTGGATTGTAGGAATAAAACGGAGCTGCGTTTTGATTTTGTGCATTTTCGTTTTGTGCACTGCTTTGTGTATTATCAGAATTATTAGGATTGTAGTAATAATTGCTTTGATTGTTGCTGTCGGCATAGTTTTGATTGCTGTTTTGAGCACCTGCAAAAGCATATTTAGCCGCTCTTTGCTCTTGTGAAAGAAAATCATCCTCGGAAATTCTTCCCTCTTGAAGCGCTCTGATTTTGAAGTTTTCATAATAGAGCGCCTGAGTGGTGAAATAATAAGGAATCACATAAATGCTTGCAATTCCAAACGTGATGCAGGTAAGAAACCACCAGCCGATAAAGCTTAAGTCAAGAACGAAAAGCTCGCCTCTGTTGCCGGTAACCATTTTTTTAGACAATTTGAGCGCCTCTGTCGGCTTCAAATTCGGGTTTTCACACATAAGCTGAAATGCAAAATATGAGCTGTAGTGATAAACTATTCCGGGGATTACGAAAAGAAGCGACCAAAGGAATTCAAAAACACTTCTTAAAATATAAACAACGATTTTGTTGCCGTATGTCGGACCGAACGAAATCCTGAAAATATTTTGAATTTCTTTGCCGAGCCCCAATTGCTCGTTAGGGTCACGCTTAATAAGCAAAACATAAAAGCCGCAAAGTGAAACAAAAAGAGGCGAAAGTATCTGCGAAACAACAGTAAGGCATTTTAATCCTATATCGCCAAGACCGATGTTGCCGTTTACAAGCATCATTGTCGGTTTGGCTGAACTGCCGATTATTTTATTTGACGGAGTATATTTTTGACCGAAGCTTTCAATCGGGTTGTCGCTTGAGCTGTCGCCTGAATCGTTACCGTCATCGTAGTCGTTATCATAACCGCCGTTTCCAAAATAATTAAAGAAGTCTTCAGGTGTGTTTTGACCCAAACTGTTATCGCTTGAACCGCTTCTTGGGCCGAAAAGGTCTTCAAAATCGTCTCTGCTGTTGTATGCGGAAATGCCTACCGTCAAGCCGTTTACCAAAAATAAAACAATTGCGCTTAACACAAACAGTGCAAATATCTTTTCTTTAATAATCTGCTTAGCCTGCGATTTAACTAAGTTTCTGTTGATTTTGTTCACAATATTATCCTCCTTTGGATAAACTAAAACTCAACCTTTTCCTCAATAAACCTTGTAAGTTCATCAATAGGGATTCTAACCTGCTCCATAGTGTCACGGTCACGTACTGTTACGCAGTTATCCTCAACCGAGTCAAAGTCATAGGTTACGCAGTAAGGAGTGCCGATTTCGTCCTGACGGCGATATCTCTTACCGATAGAGCCGGCATCATCATAGTCAATGTTGAATTTCTTGGAAAGCGTTGCATAAACCTCGCCTGCCTTATCGTTAAGCTTTTTTGAAAGCGGAAGAACCGCAGCCTTAAACGGCGCAATAGCAGGATGGAAGTGCATAACAATTCTCTTGTCGTTCTTTTCTTCGTCAAGAACCTCCTCGTCGTATGCTTCGGTAAGAAGCGCCAAAAACAAACGCTCAACACAG
>DAVZKM010000217.1:0-2882 GCA_052272245.1 Eubacterium sp. | reverse complement strand
TCAATATCTTATTTATCACAATGAACTATACGTTATTGAGGTTAATCCGAGAGCGTCAAGAACAATACCTTATATCAGCAAGGTAACAGGCGTTCCTATGGTTGAACTTGCGACTAAAATTATGGTAGGTCAAAAGCTTAAAGACCTCGGCTTCGGCACCGGGCTTTACAAAACACCACCCTATGTTGCGGTTAAAGTACCTGTTTTCAGCTTTGAAAAGCTGAATGACGTAAACTCTAAGTTAGGACCTGAAATGAAGTCAACAGGCGAAGTTTTAGGCGTTGGTAAAAATCTTGTAGAAGCATTGTTCAAAGGTCTTGTATCGGCAGGATTTAAGACTGATTTTCATTCTAAAGACGAGCACGGTGTACTTATAACAGTCACTAAGCAGGACAGATTTGAAATAGTCAATCTTGCAAAAAAGCTTGATGACCTCGGCGCAAAGATTTGGGCTACTCCCGAAACGGCTAAGGCGATTGAAAGCTTAGGCATTAAGGTTAATGTTGTAAACAAGCTCAGAGAGGACAACTCCATTATGGACCTTGTTGAATCGGGTCAGCTTGACTACATTGTATATACAGGCAAAAGCGACAAAAAATCCATTGCCGATTACATTAAACTTCACAACAGAGCCAATCAGCTTGGCATTGCTACAATCACTTCACTCGATACTGCCAATGCCGTTGCAGATATCATCGCATCACGTTACAAGGAAACGAATACTGAGCTTGTTGATATCAACTTTATGCGTAAGGAAAAAGGAATACTTAAATTTTCCAAAATGCAAGGCACCGGCGACGACTACATTTTCTTTAACAATCAATGCGGTATTATCACCTGCCCTGAAAGTTTTGCAATTGAATTTTGCGACAGGCACAAGGGTATCGGCGGCGACGGAATAGTTCTTATTGAAGAAAGCAAGATTGCAAATGCTAAAATGCGTGTCTTTAATCTTGACGGAAGTGAGGGCAAGATGGCAGGCAACTCGATAAGGTGTGTGGGAAAATTCCTTTATGATAACGATATTGTCAAAAAAGATAAAATCACTATTGAAACAGCCTCGGGTGTAAAAGTTCTTCGCCTATTTACACGTGACGGAAAGGTATCATCAGTCAAGGTATCAATGGGCAAAGCTGAGCTTAATGCGGATAAAATTCCTGTTTTGATTAACAGCGAAAAAGTTATCAATTATCCTGCCGAAATAGGCTCAAAACAGTACAATATCACCTGCTGTGCCGTTGGCAATCCGCACTGCGTAGTATTTGTTGACAATGTAGACAGGATTGATATTGAAAGCGTCGGCCCTCAGTTTGAAACAGCGCCGATTTTCCCTGAAAGAGTTAATACTGAGTTTGTTAGAGTAGTTAATTCAAAAACGCTTAAAATGCGTGTATGGGAGCGTGGAAACGGCGAGACGCAAGCTTGCGGCACAGGCGCTTGTGCGGCAGTTATTGCAGCGGTTGAAAACGGATATTGCAATAAAGACGAGGATATCACCGTAAAGGTTAAGGGCGGCGATTTAATCGTCAATTACTCCGACAACGGTATAACTTTAACCGGTGATTGCAATCTTGTATATAAAGGCGAAATTGAATATTAAACAAAAACGGTATTGCGAATTTGGCAATACCGTTTTTTGATAAGCATATAAAAAACGGCTTCACACAAATGCGTGAAGCCGTAAAATATTTAATAAGTAAGATTATTCAGCATCGTCTGCTTCGTCAGCCTCTGCCTCGTCAGCGTTTGGCTTAGGAAGAAGCTCCTTCATTGAAAGAGAAACTCTCTTCTTGTCAAAGTCAACCTCAGTAATTCTAACGTCAACTTCATCGCCAACCTTAAGTACATCGGCAGGAGTGTTAATTCTTTCCCAAGAAATCTGGCTGATGTGGATAAGACCGTCAATACCCGGAAGGATATTAGCAAATGCACCGAATGATGCAAGACCTACAATCTTAGCTTTGCAATCAGTGCCTACAGGATAATCTCTCTTAAGGATTTCCCATGGATTGTCCTCAAGCTTCTTAAAGCCGAGAGAAATCTTTCTTGTTTCAGGGTCAAGCTTCTTAATTGTAACCTCAACAGTATCGCCGACATTAACAACCTCTGACGGATGCTTGATTCTGTTCCATGAAAGCTCGCTGATATGAATCATACCGTCCATACCGCCGATATCAACAAATGCACCGTAGCTTGTTAATGACTTAACAGTACCTGTGAGCTTCTGACCCTCTTCGAGAGTTGCCCATAATGCATCCTGCTGTGCCTTTCTTTCTTCGTTAGCAACAACCTTAATTGAGCCTACTGCACGGCGTCTTGCAGGGTTAATATCAATAATTCTGAAACGAACTGTTGTACCCTTAAGGATATCAAGCTCCTGATTTCTCGGAACACCTGTTTGAGAAGCAGGGATAAATACTCTGCTACCGTTAGTTACGGCAACTACGCCGCCCTTAACAACTGCTGATACAACACCTTCAAGAATCTCATCGTTTTCTTTTGCCTTAACGATTTCTTCCCATCCCTGAAAAGCATCCACAAGCTTCTTAGAAAGCTTAAGAACGCCCTCGCTGTCATCAGTTTTCATAATAACAAGACTAAGCTTGTCACCGATTGAAACTGCTTGGCTTGGATTGCTGATAGGTTCAGCGGAAAGATCATCAAGTGCGATAACGCCTGTCTGCTTTCTACCGTCAACGTCTACAAATACCTCTGTAGGAGTAATGTTGACAACAGTACCTGTTACGACCTTGCTGTTTTCATCTTCTCTGAATGATTCTTCAAGCATTTCTTCGAAGGTTGCTTCACCATCAGCAGATGCTATGACATCCGGATTGCTTCTTTGATGGATATGGTACATGCAGGATATACGAAAAAAGATA
>DAVZKM010000216.1:0-2888 GCA_052272245.1 Eubacterium sp. | reverse complement strand
TAACAATATATCTTTGTCAGTCGCAGAAACGGATTTATTTATATTGTTTTGCATATGTATCTCTCCTATCTGCTTTGAATAGTACGGTTGAGGCAAAAGCCCCAACCGTATTTTGTGAAGTTAATTTATATTTATTTTTCTGAATCTGCTGTGTAAGCCGAATAAGGAATATTTACTCTCCAAGTACCTACTACGTTTGCCGTGTCAATACTGTCAAGTGCGTTTGCACCGTTGAGATAATTTCCCATAATTGTTGTGATTGCTGTAGCCATACCCTGTGCGTCTTGCTTGATTGTACCAATCATTGAGCCTGATTTGATAGCTGATTTAGCAGCGTCTGTTGCATCAACACCGAATACAGGAATAACCTTTTTGCCATCCTTGTTGTAACCTGCTGTTTGAAGAGCAGATACTGCGCCGAGCGCCATTTCGTCGTTGTTGGCAATTACAAGTTCAATCATATTTTTGTTTGATTCTGTGTACTGAGCAAGAGCTGTGCTCATATAGTTTGTAGCTGCTGCCGATGACCATAAGCCGTCCTGGTCAACAAGATATTTGTTCTTGTTAGCTGAATCATAGAACACAAGGTCAGGCTTGCCTGCTTTTTTAAGAACCTTGTTAGCGTCCTCAACGCCGTATTTTGTACGTGCAATTGCTTCCATATTGCCCTCTTGACCCTTGAACATTACATAGCTGATTTTGCCGTCGCCGTTAAGGTCGAGTTTGTCATAGTTATTTACAAGGTATTCGCCAATCATCTGACCTTGCATATGACCTGCCTGCTCGTAGTCTGTTCCTACAAATACGCACTTTTCATAGCTTTCAATAACCGACTGGTCAACAGAACGGTTAAAGAAGATTACGGGAACGTTTTTAGCTTTTGCAAGATTTATAATGTTTTGAGCGGCGTCATTTGAGCCAGTGTCAACTACGTTGACGATAAGCATTGATGAGCCTTTTGCAAGTGCTGTTTGAACTTGCTCGGTCTGTGTTGTTTGGTTTCCGTTTGCGTCGTAATCATTATAGGTATAGCCGCCGTCTTTCAAGATTTTATCCATTGATGAACGAACGGTTGAAATGTATGCGTCACTGAAGGTGTAATAGAATACCGATATTTCACCCTTGGCAGACGAAGCCGCCTTTGTTGTGCCGCCGTCATCCTTTTTTGAAGAGCAAGCTGCAAAACCTACTACCATTACTACTGCTAATAATAATGCCAATAACTTTTTCATCTTTTTCATAAAGATTGCCTCCTTAAAATTTTTTGTTAAGTCATTGTGTATCTTTATTATATCTTTGATAAATTTAAAATTGAATGTAATTTTTTATTCAAAGTGTATAAAAAATTACGATATTTATGATTTATTATGTTAAAATTATTACCTTAAGGCATAAAAAAACGGCTTTGATAAGTCAAGATTGACCGTCAAAGCCGTTATTTAATATTTGTCAATTACTGCTTTTGTTAAAGCTGAAAAGTATTTTTTGAATATCAGGTGAAAACATATTTTTTCGAGTTACAACATAGGTGTCGGTCTCGATTGTGCTTGTTTGCGATTTCTTGCCCGACAGTATTTCCGACGCTTTTGAAACTGAGGTGTAACCCATAGAAAAAGGATTTTGAACAATCAGTGTATCTATCTCTCCGCTTTCAAGCATATTTACGCAGCTGACATTGCTGTCAAAGCCTATGCCGAAAACCTTGTCATTCAAATTTAACTCCTTTATTGCATATGCTACCCCGAGGGTTGACCATTCGTTGAAGCCTATGAGTACATTGATTTGCTTGTGCTTTTTAAGCAGCTTCTTGGCACCGGCTGTTGCACTTTCTTTGTTTGATTCAACATTAACCGTATCAACAATTTTTGCATTATCTATTTTGTCTATATAATCGGTAAATCCTTTTAATCGTTCTTTGCCGTTTTCGGTATTTGCGCCGTAATTTACTATACCTATATTAATAGACTTTTTCTCCTTGCACAAATCGACGGCCTGCTTTGCCGCTTTTTTTCCGGCTTCAATATTGTTTGTACCTATAAAAAGCTCCTTGCCGTCTACATCAACATCGCTGTCAACTGTGATTATTTTAATTCCGCTGTCAATGGCTTTTTGAACGGCGTTTGCATTTTTTTCAAAATCTATTGCTGAAAGAATTATGATGCCAACCTTGTTTGAAACTGCGTTTTCAATCATTTTGTTTTGGGCGTTGTAATCCTCTTCGTTTTCAGGACCTTCAAATGTAATGTTTACATTGTATTCGGTTGCCGCAGACAGCGCTCCGTTTTTCATATCATTCCAAAAATTTGAGTCGCTGCCTTTTGTTATTATTGCGATATTATTATTTTTTTTGTCAAATTTTGCGGCTTTTGCACAGCCAAACAGGACTGCAATAAGAAAAAAAGTAAGAGTGAGCAAGGCAGTTGCTTTTTTAATATTCATTTTCTTGTCCTTTCTCAATTTTCGGAATTTTAATTGTTACGGTCGTGCCAACGTCAAGCTCGCTTTCAATCGTAATCCCGTATTCCTCTCCGAAATATATTTTCAGTCGGTCATTTACATTCTTAACACCGATACCTTTTGAGTCGCTTCGGTCCTTTTGAAGAATGGTTTTGCATTGCTCCTGCGTCATTCCGAGTCCGTTATCTTTAATAATTATTACAATATCTTTGCCTTGGCGACGGGCAATAATTTTGATTTCGCCCTCGTCGACCATTCGGTCAAGCCCGTGATAAATTGCATTTTCAATAAACGGTTGAATTGTGATTTTGTTGCACATATATCCCAAAACGCTTTTGTCAATATCAAATGAATAGACGAATTGATTTTTGTACCTGTAGCTTTGAATAATAAGATAGCTTTCGGCATGCTTGAGTTCGTCGCTTATTGTT
>DAVZKM010000215.1:0-2943 GCA_052272245.1 Eubacterium sp. | reverse complement strand
AAACAAAAATCAGCTCGCTTTCAGGCGGTAATCAGCAAAAGGTTATCCTTGCAAGATGGCTTTTGACCGACCCTACCGTGCTTCTTCTTGACGAACCGACAAGAGGTATCGACGTAGGCGCAAAATACGAAATTTATCAGCTTATTCTTGACCTTGCCAAAAAAGGCAAAACAGTCATTATGGTTTCTTCCGAAATGGCAGAGCTTTTAGGCGTATGCGATAAAATTCTTGTTATGTCAGGCGGCAGGCTCTCGGGTGAGGTTGACGCAAAGACTACTAATCAGGAAGAGATTATGACGCTTGCGGCAAAATATGTATAAGGAGGATTTCATTATGGCTGACACAAGTATAAAAAAAGTTAAGCGTTCACGTATCTCCCTTTGGGTTGAAAAATTCAAAGCGGCAGACAAGGACGACAAAAAAAGATTAATTACAGATTTATTATTTAACAATGCAATGTATATCATCATTGCAATAGCGGTGATTTTTATTGCAATCAAGGTTCCGGCATTTCTGAGCGTATCGTCAATAGTTAATATTGTTTCGCTCACCGCCGCAAAGCTTCCGATTGCTTTGGGCATTGCAGGCTGCATCGTATTAACAGGTACGGATATTTCGGCAGGTCGATGTGTAGGCCTTACCGCCTGCGTTGCGGCTTCGCTTTTGCAAATGACAGGCTACGCCAACAAAATGTTCCCGAACCTTGATACAATGCCGCTTTGGGTTGTATTTCTTGCAGTAATTGCAATCGGCGCAGTTGTAGGTCTTGTAAACGGATTTTTTGTTGCTAAATTTAAACTTCACCCGTTTATAGTTACTCTTTCAACGCAACTCATTGTATTTGGTACTGTTCTTATGTACCTTATGATTGGCGGCAACAACGGTCAAACTCTTTCAGGTCTTGACTCGTCTTACACAAGCTTTATCACAGGTACGCTTTTCACTATCGGCGGTGTTGCCATTCCCAAATATGTTCTTTATTCCGTAATCTTAACAGCGATAATGTGGGTTATTTGGAATAAAACAAAGTTTGGCAAAAATATGTTTGCCGTAGGTTCAAACGAAGAAGCAGCAAGGGTATCGGGCGTAAATGTATTTATGACAATCTTAATGGTATTTGTCCTTGCAGGTGTTATGTACGGCATAACAGGCTTTATTGAGGGCGCTCGTATTGCTTCTTGCTCAGCAAACACAGGTCTTAACTACGAATGCGACGCTATTGCGGCTTGCGTAATCGGCGGTGTATCATTTGTAGGCGGTACCGGTAAAATCAGCGGTATTGTCATCGGCGTACTTCTTTTGCAGATTATTTTTGCCGGTCTTAACTTCCTTTCCGTATCCGCAAATATGCTTTACATTATCAAAGGTGTAATCATTCTTGTTGCTTGCGCAATTGATATGAGAAAGTATCTTGCAAGAAGATAATAATTAACCACCGTTTTTGAAAGGCAGTGAAAAATATGAATGAAAACAACACAATAAATCTTAACTCCGAAAGGAAGCCCGGAGGACTTTACCGAAACATAAAAATGTCTGTAAAAACGGCAGACAAGCTCATCCTTGTCGGAATTATCGTTCTTATTGCGTGTACGATTTTTGCGGTAAGTCACGCAGGATTTACTGTCACATTCAACACAAACGGCGGCTCACAAATAGATAATCAAAAGGTTATGTACGGTCAGTTTGTTGATATTGAAGAAAATCCCGTTAAAGAGGGCTACACCTTTACCGGCTGGTATTTAGACAAGGATTGCACCAGGCAATTTGATATTAATAAAGACACCGTAAGCGACAGTCTGACTCTTTATTCGGGTTGGGAAAAGAAATAACAGAACACTTCTTTTTCTGCCTATGAACTAAATGCAATTGACAAATTGAGCATAATTTAATAAAATCTACTAAAGTAAGCCAATGCACAGGAATAAATGTCCTTATGCATTGGCTTATTTTCATTAAAAGATTTTTCTTTTTAAAACAGCTTGTTTCTTGATATTGACGCAATTATGATATATAATTAAAACAAAACAGATATATTGATTAAGGAGATAAATATGGAGGGAAAAAATTTTATTGCCGGAATAGGCTGTACCAATGTTGACATCCTCTACTCGGGAATTGACAGATTGCCAAACGAGGGTGAGGAAATATATGCAAAGCATTTTTCGCTTCAGCTTGGCGGAGGTGTTCCCGCAACGCTTATAAATCTTGGCAGGCTCGGGATTAAAACAAGAATTGCGACAGAGCTTGGAGATGATATTTTTTCAAGCTATGCAAGGCAGGAATTTGAAAAATGCGGTGTATCCCCTATTAATCTTTATAAGGGCAATGACGATATTCCGCTTAATGTCACAAGCGCTATGATTACAAGCAGGGACAGAACATTTATGTCCTACGGTCACGGAAGCGTTGAGGCAACACCCGATGCACTTGAATCGGCTTACAAAATGTGTACCGGCGCAAAGATTGTAATTATGCACACGGGAGGTTTTTTGCCTGTTTACAAAAAGCTTAAAAGCGAGGGCACGCTGCTTGTTTTCGACTGCGGCTGGGACGATAATTTGAGCCTTGAAAACTACAAGGAGCACCTTGAGCTTGCCGATTATTACACTCCAAACCAAAAGGAAGCGCTTAAAATAACGGCTACCGACACCCCGGAAAAGGCAGCTGACGTTTTATCAAATTATTTTGAAAAGGTTATCGTTAAGCTTGATAAAGACGGCTGCCTCGGAATGGAAAACGGAAAGAAATTTTACGTCGGGCAGGTTGACGATTTCAAACACGTTGACTCAACAGGTGCAGGCGACGCATTCCTTGCCGGCTTTATTTACGGCTTATACCACGAAAAGAGCTTTGAGGATTCAATAAAATTCGGCAATATTACAGGCGGAAAGTGCGTTACATCCGTTGGTTGCTTAAGCTCATCTTGCACCGAGCAGGAGCTTC
>DAVZKM010000214.1:0-2965 GCA_052272245.1 Eubacterium sp. | reverse complement strand
GGAAATTCCATGACATGACTGCCATACGGAGGCTTGTATTTCAGCGGCACGGGAGACGTGTTTTCATCTGTTTTAACCGGTTCGCTTTTAAACGGCAAATCTCTTGTAGAAGCTTGCAAATGTGCAGGTGAATTTATTACAAATACAATTAAAGTTACCGATGTTACTGACGGAAATGACGGTATTGCTTTTGAAAAAACGATTGGGGAGTTGATTTCTTATGAATAAGGTTAACAAAAAAGTATTAAATATGGTTTATGCCGCCGTTTTTGCGGCAATGATTTTTGCACTTACAAGGTTTATTCAGATTCCTGTTCCGGGTGGTGCAGGCTATCTTCATTTCGGCGATGCGATGATTTATATTGTCGCCTCAACCTTGGGCGGTCCGTGGGCGCTTCTTGCTTCTGCTTTGGGAGCGGCTATTGCCGACTTGTCATCAGGTTTTGCGGTTTATGCCCCAATAAGTGCAATTGTAAAGGTATTGATTGCTTTGCCTTTTGTTTTTGTTAACAAAAAGAGTGAAAAAATATTGACACCGCTTACAATTTGCCTTACAATACCAAGCGGAGTAATTACTGTTCTCGGTTATTATCTCGGTGATTTGATTGTTAATAAGGCTTATGCAGTTGCCGATATACCTATGAATATAGTTCAGGCTGTAGGCAGTGCAATCATATTTGCCGTTATTTCTGCCGCATTTGATGCTGCAAAACTTAAGAAAAAATTATTTATTAATAAAAAATAAAAGAAAGTGATTTTATGGCTGATATAGTTTATACATTAGAGGGCGACGTTTACCTCAATATTACTAATAAGTGTCCTTGTAATTGCGCTTTTTGTATTCGTTCAAAAGGCGATGCTTACGGTGATGCAAAAGAACTTTGGTTTGACAAGGAGCCTACTTTTGAAGAAATAAAAAAGGCAATTGACGATTATGATTTTCATAATGTTGGCAAAGCTGTATTTTGCGGTTACGGTGAACCTACCAACGCTTACGACAATTTGATTAAGTCGGCTAAATATTTAAAAGAAATTAATCCTAATATTAACTTAAGACTTAATACAAACGGTCTTTCGGATTTGATTAACGAAAAGCCTACTGCCAAAGAACTTTCAAGTATATTTGATTATATTTCGATTTCTCTCAATGAGCCTGACAGTGAAAAATACGATAAAATTACAAGAAACTGTTTTAAAGGCAAGGCTTTTGATGCAATGCTTAAATTTACAAAGGAATGTGTTGCCGATTGCCCAAAGGTCAGAATGACTGTTGTTGACGTCATTTCATCTGAGGATATTGAAAAATCACGAAAGGTTTGCGAATCAACGGGGGCGGAATTCAAAGTCCGTTCATTTGCCAAGGGTCGATAATAATTGCCGGTTTATATAAAATACACAAAATGTTAACAATGCGTTCACAAATAGTTAATGTAATATTAAACTGTATAATGTATTATATAACTTGTTAAATATATATGGATTTAGTGGAAAGCAGTTTTAGGGGTCAGAGTTTCTCCTCATTCAATTCATAAAATACTTTTTTCATTTCTCTGTCTGCTTTTAAAAATACTCCATCCACGGTTATGGCACAGCGATGTTCCCACAGCGTCGCTGTGTTTTTTTATGTTTAATTATAAAAAAGGCAAGCCGTTGCCGACTTGTCTTTATAACGTTTAGCTTATTTTGTTTTTACGTTAACGATTATCATTTCGGGATGATTGAAAAGCCTTAACGGGAATTCTGAATTACCAAGCCCTCTGCTGACAATTAATTTCGGTCTTTCTCCGAATTCGCCACGTGCATATTTCGGCAATATACCTTGTCCCGGAGAAAAAAGCGGTCCTATAAACGGCATTATCCATTGACCGCCGTGTGCATGTCCTGATAATTGCAAATCAAAATCATATTGAGAATAATTTAATTCCTTTATTCCTTCAAAATTTTCAGGAAAATGGCTTAATACAAGTTTGAATTTGTCACTTTTTTCAAGTTCCTTAAAATAGGGACTCATATCCTTATATACAAATGTTCCTTTTTTGCGTGCCTTATAATCGTCAAAATCAGCTTGATTTTCATCAAGCCCTAATATTGTGCAGTAATCGTTATCTGCACATTTGTTAAGTAAAACATTAAAGCCTGTTTTTTCAAACTCAATCATTAATTCGTTAAAATTATCAAGGCGTCTTTCGTGGTTGCCTGTTATGTAATAAACAGGTGCGATTTTTATTAGTTCTTTAGCATAGTTGAGCATTTTATCCTTATTTTTGCATCGGTCGTTAATATAATCTCCCGTTATGCAAATTATGTCCGGTTTTTCGTTTATAAGCTTTTCTAAAATTGATTTAAACGTCTTTGAGTGAAAGTCGGAAAGATGCGCAATTTTAAAGTTTTTACCTGCATTCACACTTTCTATGTTGTAATAAGTAGTATCAATTTTGTTGTTTTCATAGTAGCAAAAGAGCAGAAATAATACGATTGCCAAAAAAATCACTAAATATATCATAAAATCACCGCTTTAATAATATAATTTATTTTGCATTTAGTCAATGTTTAAAATTTATTAGCAAATTTAAAGGGATTTTAGTGTATAATACGTATATAATATTGAAAGGGTGAGAATTTTGGACGCTTCAATTCGCATTTTTGCAGAGGAAAATGAGAAAAAATTTCTTTGCGATAAAGCATGCTTGGCTGTTAATTCACGTGGCAGAGTAAGAGAAGAAGAGGAATGTAATGTCAGAACTTGCTTTCAACGTGACCGTGACAGAATAATTCATTGCCAAGCCTTTCGTCGGCTTAAGCATAAAACGCAGGTGTTTTTAGCTCCGAGCGGCGACCATTACAGAACAAGACTTACCCACACTCTTGAGGTTGCACAAATAGCACGTACTATTGCAAGAGCGTTAAGGCTTAATGAGGATTTGACGGAGGCAGTTGCTCTCGGTCACGATTTAGGTCATACACC